>JAHJRI010000063.1 GCA_018830885.1 bacterium
ATTTTTTTGGAATGTAAATCGATGCCGCAATAGTACCTGTGTTGTTTTGTATAAAAGTTCATGGCCTTCTCCTTTTATGAGTTTTGAAATATTCGACAAATAGATCTTAACGAATAGGAGGAGAAGGCTCAAACAGTATCATATATATAATGGAGGACGTAACGATGACAGTACCTCAGATGAAGACAGTCAAGGGAGACGGTGTGCATATCAATCTGGCTGTCTGGGAAGGACAGCAGAAAAACATTCTTTGTGTGCACGGCATTACGGCGAACTGCCGCAGTTGGGATATGCTGGCCAGATCCCTGGCCCCGGATTTCAATGTCATGGCCATGGACCTAAGGGGACGGGGGATGTCTGAAAAACCGGACTCCGGTTATGCCATCGACTACCACATCCGGGACATCCTGGCGCTGTTGGATGACCTGGGTATCGAGCGCGTCGTGCTGATAGGGCATTCCCTGGGGGCATTTATCTCGCTGGTCTTTGCGGCCGAGCATCCCGGCCGGGTTGAGCGGCTGATTCTCGTGGATGGCGCCGGTGATCTGTCGCAGGAGCAGTTGGATCAGGTTTTTGCCGGCATCAAACCCGCGTTTGACCGGTTGGACCAGGTTTTTCCCTCCAAAGCGGCATATATGGAAAAGATGAAATCCGCACCCTATCTGCAGCCGTGGAATGATACCGTGGATACCTACTACGATCACGAAATTGAGTCAACGGAAGGTGGTGTGAAGACGAACATCAACCTGGCCCATATTGTTGAGGAAGCGGCCAATGTCAGAACCGTGAAGTGCAGGACCTTCTATCCGAAGCTGCAGTGTAAAACCCTGATCCTGAAAGCCACCGAGGGTCTGATGAGCCGGGACGATCTTCTCCTGCCCGAAGATGTCGTTGAGACCATGATGCGGGAAATTCCGGATGCAATCCGGTTTGACGTGGCAGGCACCAACCACTATGGAATCGTTTTTCAGCCACATGCCAAAAGAGATCAGGCAATCCGGCAGTTCCTGGCTGACTAGCGGCACAGCGCTCAGCGGATGCGGCTTTGATTTTGTGAATCCAGGTCTGTCTGATGGGTGCCGATTTTAGAGCGACACCTGTTTGAAACGACAGGTGCCGCTCTGATAGGCGGTATGGATCAGACGCTGGCTGTTTCTCTGAACACAGGTCCTCTGACCTTAGTAAGCCGATGTCGGGAAATAGAAATCCTTTGCGTTTTCCTTGACCACCAGATCAGCCGACAGGATGACTCTTGACGGTGCATGATACAGGCCGCCGACTTTCTCGCCCCTGGCCCCTGCGACACCAAATACAACGCCGGATGCAACCATGGAGGGGTTATAGGTGACAGTTGCCCGAACCAGCGGGTCATTGTCCATGATCATCTTCACAATATCCTTTGAGCCTGCACCTCCCAGAACCGTTTTAATGTCTTTACGGCCGGCCTCTTTAATCGCCTGCATCACCCCTTTCAGCATATCGTCATCCTGGCACCAGACGGCATCGATACGGTTATGCTTCTGCAGATAGTTTTCCATCAGGCGCAGGGCTTTCTGGGTTGACCAGTCTGCGGGCTGGGAATCGAGGATCTTGATGTCGGGATAGTTGGCCATCACTGCATTGAAGGCGTCCACTCTCTGCTTGTTGATAGGGATGGACATTCCTTCCAGGATGACCAGTCTGCCTTTGCCGTTCATCTCTTTGGCCAGCCATTTCGCGCCAACCTCGCCCAGTCCCGGGTTGTCCCCGGCGATAAACATGTGTTGAGCCGGTGTTGGCAGTTCCCGGTCCACAACAACCGTATAGATGCCGCTGTTGTATGCTTCCTCAATCACCTTTTGCAGGGTGGCGGGGTTGTGGGGGAGAATGACGAGTGCATCGATCCCTTTCACCATCAGGTCTTCCACATCACCAACCTGCTTGCTGCCTGAACTGGCTGCCACAACAAAAAAAGTGACATCTTTGTCTTTCGCCTGAATATCATTCACCGCTTTTTTTGCCCACCATAACAAACCGGCGGTCCAACCATGATCAGCCGAAGGGACGGAAACCCCCACCTTGATTTTTTTTGCCGCAAATACACTATTCGCGGGCACTATCACGAAAATCAGTGCCATTGCGATGACCAGATACTTCACTAGACTCTTCATAAAATCTCTCCCAGATTAAAAAAATTAAATAAATTCAAACCACTTTTTCAACTCTTCTTGTACTGGAGCAGGACAGCGATCAATATCACCAGCCCTTTCACCGTTCCCTGCAGATACGGTGATACACCCAACATGTTTAACATATTATTGATGATGCCCAGAATAACGGCCCCAATAACAGTTCCCCATATTGTCCCCCTTCCTCCGGACAATGGTGTTCCTCCAATCACGACGGCTGCGATGGCGTCCAATTCGAAGAAAATACCAGCGTCCCCCGGGCTGACGGAATTCAGACGGGATGAGAGCAGGACTGCTGTGACACCGACTGTAAACCCAGTAATCACAAAGGTTAAAAAAGTGATCCATTTGACTTTTATAGCGGAAAAAACCGCTACCTGCTGGTTCGCGCCGACCGCGCAAACGTGTCTTCCAAAGGGGGTGTTGTTCAACAGGACATGAAAAGCAACAGCCAGTCCCAGGAAGATTAAGACCGGAAAAGGGATATTTAAGAAATAACCGCCTCCTATTTCCGGATAGAGGTCATTTTGAGAAATGACCTCCCCTGCTTCACTGACATACAGCGTCAGCGAACGAAAGATCGACATGGTACCCAATGTCGCGATAAATGATGTAATTCGGCCCTTGGTAACAATCAATCCATTCACAGCACCCAGAGCCGACCCAAGTACGATAGCCGCGAGCACGGCCAGGATCACTGCATCTGCACCGGCTCCCAGGTAGTTCAGGGTGTATATGGCGATGACACCGACGAACGCTGTCATGGAACCGACCGAAAGGTCAAAACCGCCGGCGACGATGGCGAACGTCATTCCCAGGGCAATGGTCCCGGTATAGGAGACCTGTCTGAGAATATTGGTGATATTCCTGAATTTCAAAAAGTGCTCACTGCCGATTGCAGACAGAATAACCAGCAGCAGCAGGGCAATAAAGGGTGTGTATTTGGAAAAGTCGATTTTTTTTATTTGATTCCAGTTGACCGCTTGAAAATTCATTTCTCCCTTCGATGATTGGTTCTGAGTCTAATTTAGTCCTGCTGCGTAATACATGATCTCTTCTTCATTGATGTGCTCCCCGCTCACTTCGCTGGTAATCCGTCCTTCCCGCATCACAATGACCCGGGTACAGAGACCGATGATCTCTTCCAGTTCCGATGAGATAATGATACAGGAAACACCGGCTTCGACCAGGGAATGGATGAAGTGATACATGTCCCGTTTGGCGTTGACGTCGATGCCCCGGGTGGGTTCGTCAAGAATGAGGATATCGGGATCGGTGTCCATCCATTTTGAAAAATAGACTTTCTGCTGATTTCCACCGCTGAGGAACTCCAGCTCCGATTTCAGGGAACTGGCCTTGATATTGAACTGTTTAATATAGTTGCGGGTACTTTCCGCTTCCTGCTCTTTGCGGATAAACCAGCGGGTATATTTTTTCAGGGAAATCAGTGTGATATTTTCAGGAATGCGGAAATTCAGCAGCAGCCCTTTTCCTTTCCTGTCTTCAGACAGGTACCCCAGTTTATGTTTCAGTGCGTCCAAAGGAGACTGAATATCCACTTTTTCACCATTAATAGTGATCTCTCCTGAATTTTTTGGTCTCAACCCCATCAGACTCTCCGCCAGTTCGGTACGACCCGCGCCGATCAGGCCTGAGAAACCGAGAATTTCCCCTTTCTTGAGCTCAAAACTGATATCTGTCAGGAGGTTGGTGATATTCAGATTCCGGACCTGAAGCACCACCTCCTCCTGGGGAAAGCTTTTTTCGGGAAATGTCTGGTTGAGCTCTCTGCCGACCATTTTCCTGGCCATGTCGTGTTCATCGACATTTTGAACCTCTTCCACACCGATCTGATCCCCGTCTCTCAGGATCAGTATTCGATCACAGACCCTTTTGACCTCCTTCAACTTGTGGGAAATAAAAAGGATCGTCACCCCCTTTTCCTTCAACTTTGCCATCAAATCAAAGAGTATTTCCACCTCGTGAATCGTCAAAACAGTGGTCGGCTCATCCATGATCAGAATATGGGAATCATGCACCAGCGCCTTGGCGATTTCCACCATCTGTTTTTGAGCCACACTGAGGCTGGAAATCAGGGCGTTGGGTGAGAGATCCGTCTGGAGTTCCTGCATCAGGTTGGACGTCTGTTCCCGCATATACGGTTTATCAAGCAGAAATCCCTTCCGAACTTCAGACCCCAGAAAGATATTTTCGAACACCGTCAGCGTTTCAATCAGGTTGAACTCCTGGGGAATCATGCTGATACCGAGTGCCTTGGCCTCCATCGGCGTTCCGACGGAGACCTTCCGACCCGCTAAAAACAGTTCTCCGGCGCTGGGTGTATAGATACCGCAGATAATTTTCAACAGTGTGGATTTACCAGCACCATTTTCACCCAGGATCCCATAGATCTCCCCGCGATTGATATCGATATTGATATTGTTCAGGACCCTGACCCCTGAAAATTCCTTGCTGATGTTTTTGATGGTTAACAATGGCTCAGACATAACGGTTCGTTGGCATCAATGCACTACTTTTTCATATCCCCATCAAAGGCGATATCAGAAGCGGAAAAATTCATTTTCTTGACAAATTCAGCTGATTCCGCGGCTCCGAATTCCCGGTCCATCCCGTTATCCTCCCACTCCACGGACAGCGGGCCGCTGTATTGAGCGGCATTCAGTTCGCGGATGATCTCCTCAAAATTGACATCGCCATGGCCCAGGGACCGAAAATTCCAGCCCCGTCTCAAGTCCCCGAATTCGATGTGGGACCCCAGAATGCCGGCTTTTCCATCCAGGGTGACGGCGGCGTCCTTCATATGCACGTGGTAAACCCGATCGGCAAATTCCCGGATAAACAGTTTGGGATCAACCCCCTGCCAGACCAGGTGGCTCGGGTCAAAATTGAGACCCAGTGCTGGTCGGCGCTCGAATACCTTGAAAAGCCGTTCGGTGGTATAAAAATCATACGCAATTTCTGTCGGATGTACTTCAAGCCCGAACTTGACCCCGCTGCTGTCAAAGGCATCCAGAATCGGTGACCAGAGTTTCAATATTTCCTGGTATCCGGCCTCGACCATTTCCGGTGTCGTAGGTGGAAAGGAGTAGATGTATTTCCAGATCGGGGATCCCATAAAACCGGTCACCACATAGCAGCCCATGTTTTTGGCTGCCTGGACGGTCAGCAGCATCTCTTCAATACCCCACTGCCGGATCGCTTCGGGTTTGCCGTGCAGTTCAGCGGGAGCAAAGGCATTCAGCCGTTCATCGTAGGCGTCACCAACACACTGACCGGTGAGGTGAGCCCCCAGCGCCCAGCATTTTAAATTATATTTGTCCAGTATTTCAAGTCGATTGGCGACATAGGCGGGCTCGGAAGCTGCTTTGCGGACGTCCATATGGTCGCCCCAGCAGGCGATTTCGAGGCCATCGTAACCCCAGGCTGACGCTTTTTGACAGATCGTTTCAAACGTCAGATCGGCCCATTGGCCTGTAAACAAAGTGACAGGTCTGCTCATTCGTTTCTCCTCTTGTTATTGATTAAAAATCCACCCAGATGGCACCGCGTCTGGAACTCTCGACGCATCGCTCGATAAAGACAACCCCCTGGCGGCCGTCTCCGATCCCGGGAAAATCGAGATCCCCTTCAGTCGGTGTCTCTCCCTCTTTCTTTTTGATCAGCATGGTCACAAACGTTTTGTATATGTTGGCAAAAGCCTCATAGTATCCTTCCGGATGACCCGATGGGATCCTGGGGTAGGTGCCCGCATGGACAGACAGCTCGTCCCGCCCTCTTGAGAGTGTTTCCGTCGGCTTTCCCAGATATGAGACTTTCAGATAGTTGGGGTTTTCCTGGGACCATTCGATGGAAGCCTTCGAACCGTATATCCTGACCCTGAAATCATTATCGTGACCGACTGCAATCTGTGAGCTCCAGTACAGTCCCTTGCTGCCGTTGTCATAGTCAACCATGATGGACGCGTTGTCGTCGAGGATGCGGCCTTCCACCATCGTGTCCAGTCTGGCGCAAAGCCGCTTGATTTTAAACCCTGTCAGGTAGGAGATCATGTTTTCAATGTGACTGCCGATGTCTCCGACGCAATTGGAGGCGCCGGTCCTGGCCGGGTCACTCCGCCAGGCGGCCTGTTTCTGACCGGACGCCTCAAGCAGGGTGCTCAGCCAGTCCTGGGGATATTCCGCATTGACAAAGCGTATCTCTCCCAGCACCCCCTGTCGGATCATCTCCCTGGCATGCTTGACCATGGGGTAACCGGTATAGGTGTAGGTCACGCAGAAAAACAGATTTTTTTCCCGGGCCAGTTTTTCAAGTTCTGCGGCTTCGGCGGATGTCACCGTCACCGGTTTGTCACAGACCACATGGAACCCGTTCTCCAGAAAAGCTTTGGCGATGGGGTAGTGGGTGACATTCGGGGTAACGATGACAACAAAATCGATCCTGTTTTCCCGGGCACCCTCTTCCCTGGCCATATCTACATAGTTTTTGTAGAGTCTTGACGGCGGAATGCCGAGTCCCAGACCGGTATCCAGTGTTTTTTGCTCATCCTGGGAAAAACAACCACAGACAAGATCGGTTTTTCCGTCAAAGGCGGCGGCTTTTCGGTGAACATCGCCAATAAAGGAACCCTCACCACCACCGACCATGCCGTAGGTCAAACGCGTCGGGTTTTTCAATGTCAGGCTGCTCTCAATCATATTTCGTCCTCCATATTATTTTTTGAGATGGCAGATGAATGCAATTCCGGACAGGGTGTCATCCGGCTGATTTTAAGTCGAACCAGGTCGTTCCTGAACGGATCTGGTTTAATTCCAGCAGGGATCGGTTCAGCTGCAGGTAATCATCATATATCCGGCGATAACAATCCATATTGTCCTTTCGGGGTTCCAGAGCCGTGTCCGGGTCAAGTTTGACATAGCGATCTGTGATCTCTTTCAGGTCAACTGGTGAGCCGGATGCCTTCTGATAACACCACATCGCCTGAATGGCGGCCCCCAATGCCCCGGCTTCCTCGACTCGCGGGCAGATCACCGGGCAGTTAAAAATGTCCGCCACGATCTGCCGCCAGACTTTGCTTTTGGCACCACCGCCCACCAGTCTGATCTGGCTGGGGGAGATTCCCTGTCGTCCCATGACTTCCAGTCCGTATTTGAGCCCGAAGGTGGCTCCCTCCATGGACGCCCGGCAAAGATTGGCTACTGTAAAATTGGTCGATGACAACCCGTAGAGGGATGCCCGTGCGTTGGGGAGTTGAGGTGTTCTTTCCCCGTTGAAATAGGGCAGCAGGATGATGCCCTGGGAACCGATGTCCGCTTCGGCGACCTTGCGGTTCAATTCATCAATGGTCAGATCAAGTACGGCGCGGGTCAGTTCCGTGGACACCGTGACATTCATGGTACAGACCAGGGGCAGCCATCCGCCGCTGCTGGAACAGAAACCTGCCAGTTCTCCCTGGGGGTCGATAATGGGGCTGGACGAAAAAGAGAATATGGTGCCCGAGGTCCCCAGGCTTGCCGTGACGATGCCGTCTGTGACGTTGCCGGTGCCGATTGCAGCCATCATGTTGTCGCCGCCGCCGGAACTGACCAGGACCCTGCCGGAAAAACCGAACTGCTGAGCGAGTTGGGCCCTCACTTCGCCACAGGGATCATCGGACGCAGTGAATGGCGGCAGGCAGTTGATGAGTCGGCCGGATGGATCAATGGCGTTCAGGATTTTCTCAGACCACTCCCGGCGCATGACATCGAAATAAGCTGTACCGGAGGCGTCACCGAATTCGGTGCTTATTTCTCCCGTCAACCAGTAATTCAGGTAGTCGTGGGGCAGCAGGACCGACTGCAGCCGGTCGTAATGTTCGGGTTCATTCTGCAGCAGCCAGAGTATTTTGGGCGCGGTAAACCCGGGAGCGATAATGTTTCCAATAATATCAATTACCTTTCCATCACCACCGATTTTGTCAGTCAGTATTTTACACTGGGCGACCGTTTCTGTATCACACCACAGTTTTGCCGGGCGGATGACCTGCCCTTCCCTGTCCAGAGGTACCATGCCATGCTGCTGGCCGGAAATACCAATGGCTTTAACCCGGTCAGCAGCAATCCCTTCCTGACTGAGCGCCTTCGTGATTGCCCGGGAACAGGCTGAGATCCACCAGGAGGGCTCCTGTTCGCGTTTGCCGAGTGCATCTTCAATCATCTCGTGGTTGACATAAGCGGACGACAGGATCTGGCCTTCTTTCTGGCTTAAAACAATGACCTTGGTGCCCTGAGTACCGCTGTCAATACCAATAAAGAGTGGTGCGGACGTCATGGTTTTCCGGTTAAAGATATGAACGAAAGATATTTTCCAGCATTTCCTGTTTTCCACTGATTAAAGCCGGTTCTCCATTCTGCAGCACAAACCTTTCCAATTCTTCAAACGACGTATCGCCTGCGGTGATCTTGCTGCCGATGCCGGAATCATAACTGGCATAGCGGTTTTTGACAAAATCGGAAAAAACGCCTTCATCAATGATCTTCTGGGCAATGATCAGCCCCCTGGCAAAGGTGTCCATGCCGCCGATATGGGCATGAAACAGGTCAACCAGATCCGTTGAACCCCGTCTCAGCCGGGCATCGAAATTCAGGCCGCCGCTGCCCAGTCCCCCCTGGTGCAGAATAATCAGCATGGCTCGGACTGCTTCGCCCAGATCGTTTGGAAACTGATCCGTATCCCACCCCAACAGCAGATCCCCCCGATTGGCATCCACACTGCCGAGTTTTCCCGCCTGGGATGCAATAGCCAGATCATGATCAAAGGAATGACCGGCCAGGGTCGCATGGTTGGCTTCAATATTCAGTTTAAAATGGTCCAGCAGATCATAACTGCGCAAAAAACTCAGGACGGTGGCGGCATCGAAATCGTACTGGTGTTTTGTCGGTTCCATCGGTTTCGGTTCGATGAGAAACTGACCTGTAAAACCGATACTTTTTGCATAGTCCACCGCCAGATGAAAGAACCTGGCCAGGTTGTCCTGTTCCCGTTTCATATCGGTGTTAATCAGTGATTCATAGCCTTCCCTGCCCCCCCAGAACACATAGTTCTCACCACCCAGTTCCCGGGTGGCAGCGATGGCATGCCTGACCTGGGCTGCGGCATAGGCAAATACATGGGCATCCGGATTGGTAGCGGCACCGTGGGCATATCGTGGATGTCCAAACAGATTGGCAGTCCCCCATAAAAGCTTGATGCCGGTTTCCCGCTGTTTCGCCGCTGCTTTTTTGACCATGTGCTCCAGGTTCCTGCAGGATTCCGCGAAAGATGCCCCTTCCGGCGCCAGGTCGCGGTCATGGAAACAGTAGTATCCGACGCCCAACTTGCTGAAGAACTCAAAGGCGGCATCCAGGGTCTGCTCTGATTCGGTCAGAGGATTGCCCGCATTTCGCCAACTCCGGCTGAATGTCCCATCCCCGAATGTATCCGCGCCGGTACCCTTGAAACTATGCCAGTAGGCAACTGAAAAGCGCAGGTGGTCCGCCATGGTTTTGCCGTTAATCATTGCGTTGGCGTCGTAATATCGAAATGAAAGGGGATTTCTGGAGTCCTTCCCCTCGAATTGAATGGGTTGAGAAATTTCAGGAAAGAATTCAGCCATGGTAACCCTTGTGTAAATTTGTTAAACACCTTTTTCAGGCAGTTGACATTGTGCCAGATCCTGGGCCTGGCGTTTATGATATATTAAGGGCACCTTGATGAACTGGAACTCATTCAGTATCAAGGGGTTGATGTTTCAGGAACCCTGGAAGCCATGGATGGACTCGTACGTTTCTTGAAAGATCAACCCTTTGGTACGGTAAACGTGATCATTTTATTGAATCAAGGTGCCCTTAGATAATAGGTACAATCCGGTGAACCGGCGACTTATACAGTTCCTGAAGAACCACAGCCCCGGCTCCCCGCGCCCAGTCCAGCTGGGTCCATTTCTGGATGGAAATATTGGCTTTGATATCGAAATTACTGGATATGTTCCTGTCCACTGTTTCAAACATGGGATCGAAGAGCAGCTCTTCCGCTGTCACGCATTTGCCGGTGATGAAGATCTTGACCGGTCCAAAAATACCGGCCAGGTTTGCAATACCGATCCCCAGCGTTTTTCCTGCCAGGCTAAAGATTTCTGTCAAGCCCGGATGGCCATTTTTGGCCGCTTCAATAATCTCCTCCAGGGAAATCTCACCCGTCCGGTTGCGAACCCATTCTCCCCGTTCTGCCAGCTTCCCGGCTTCCCGCAACAGTGCATTTTCACCTGCCACGGCCTCGATGCACCCCCTTTTACCACAACGGCATTCGGGACCGGTTCCATCCACGGTCGTATGTCCAAACTCGGAACCAATACCGCCCTGACCCCGGTAAAGCTGCCCATTGATAACAATACCCATGCCCACACCATATTCCAGGGAGACCAGCAGAAAATTGTCGACCCCCCGGCCTTCGCCAAACCACTGTTCTGCCACAGCCAGCGCATTGGCGTCATTCTCGACATAGGTCAGCAGATCCAGTCGGTGATGAACCAGCTCCTGCAGATTGGCATTCCGCCATCGATAGTTCGGCAGAAATTTCACCAGTCCGGAGGGTGAATCAACCAGGCCGGGAATGCCAATTCCGATCCCGGAAATCTGGTCCTTGTGATATTTCGTGTCCCATAAACAGGCCTGTACAGCCTGGACAATGAGGTCCGCGATCTCTTCCACCGTATACATCCGGCGAGGCAACGGAACAATATGGGTATTCAGAACAGTGGCTTCAAAGTCGATCAGAACCACGCTGATCTGATGAATGGCAATCTTGACACCAATCACCACAGCCCCTTCAGGGTTTAATGACAATAGAATGGGACGTCGACCCACATTCGAATTCCCGGATTTCTTCTCCAGAATGATCCCATCCCTGATCATTTCAGCCGAGATCCCGGTCACCGTCGCCTGGCTCAGACCCGTGGACCGGGCGATGTCCACCCGGGATATCATTTTTGCCACCCGAATGGTGTTCAGGATATTAAAGCGGTTGATCACCCGGATTAAATCTCGATTGGCAACTTGCATACACTGGTCATCCCTTGAAATTAAACCGTTCCAATACCCACAAAGGGCCTCAGATCCCATCAAACCGAATCCCGGTTTTAATGCCTCACTGGAAACGACTCCAACGGATTTGCTTCAATGATAAACGTTGATAATTTACTCAGTGAATTAATGTTACAACTTCTTGAAAACCCTGTAAATAGCAAATGAATTAACTGTAACAATAGACTTATTAATGTGAATAGACTAATACACAAGCAATCAATATAAGCTCCGAAGTCTAGTTAGTTCAGTGAATCAAATAATTGCTGATTAGAGTTTTTTTGTCAATCACAAAATTGCTCAGGTATTTAAATTTTCACCGGCAGTGGATGGAGAAACCGGTTTTTTGTATTAACCGTTCTCATTGAGTTTTTGTGAAAACAATTTTGAGGATTTTGAAATGTCTCCGGGCAGTCTTTGATTTTTCTTCACATTCAAAACATGAACTGCTAGTTAGGTCCCGATATTAGGCCCTTATACGGTTTTTTGAGCAAATGCTCTATTTTTATTGACTTTGACTGCCGTCGATGTTATTAAGGGCATATGCTCGAAAAATACTGCTCCATCGAGGAAACCGTTTCAACGAGGAGCCCCCTTCATGGGTCCCATCACGCTTCTGGGTCAAACTGGACGAAAATGAGTGCACCAGCTGAGAGACCTGCGTCGGGCGAAGCCCGTTTTTGACATCGCACTTGTTTTTACCATTATAAAAATAACATTTGGACCACGTTCCCTGTTTTGAAAAATTCACAGAAAATTCTGAAATTAAAGGAGATTGAACGATGACAGAATTAATTTTCGACGAAAACAAGTGCTTTGCTTGCGGCACTTATGACTGCCTGACCAAATGCCAGTATATGGATATTGACGCAGATACGGCAAAGGTGGAAATCGAAAAGATCATCAACCAGGAAGATTCGTTTGTGTTGCACGACTGCGTGACCTGTTATGCCTGCGAGGAGTATTGCCAAAACGGAAACCACCCGTTTTATCTGATCGTGCGACAGCAGGAGGAATTGGATCTGCCACCCTTGCCTGAACCGCTGATAAAGAGAGGCGTTCAAATGGGCATCCCGTTCCGGGGAGAACCTGAAATACAGGAGATCAAAGGGCCGGCACTCAATCTGGGGGTATTCAGCTCTCTGGGTAACATGACAAGGGGGAAGCTTTTTGAGGGGTTGCCAATCATATCGCATGATCCACGCAAGATGTTTCACTATTTTTGTCAACTGATGTATCTGCATTATGCCAGGACATCGGTTATTAATGAAAAACTCCCTGCGATCATGGAAACCATTGCCGCGCACAAGGCTGACGAGGTGATTCATTTCCATGATGAATGTTATGGAACATATGTTTCGTATGCTCCCGCCTTTGGTATTGATGTTCCCTTTAAATCTGTTCATCTGTTTGAATATCTATACAACAAACTGCTTGAACTGAAAGATGAAATCAAACCCTTGAACTACAAGGTAGCCTATCAACGCCCCTGCTCATCCAGGCTCTCTCCGGACAAATACCCATTTGTAGAGAAGATTTTCGATCTGATTGGAGTAGAGAGTGTTGAACGGGAATATGTCGGTGAAAATGCCCTCTGTTGCGGTGCTACCATAGCCGGACAGAAGAAAAAAGGCAGCCGCCGGTTTACGCTCGATCTGCAGGAGAAGAATATAAACGACATGAAAGACGCCGGGGCAGAGCTTTGTGTTTTTAACTGCCCAGCCTGTATGCAGACCCTGGGCAAACCGGTTGCCAAAAAAGGTATCATGCCCATTTTTATGAGTGATCTTTGCCGCCTGGCGATAGGGGAAAAAACTACCTAAGGGAGAAACCACCATGAATTCTGCTATTTATAAGTCTCTGGTTGAGATAGTTGGCGAAGATTATGCTTCCGATCGGCCCGAGGAACTTTTTACCTATTCCAAGGATTTGGGGACGAGTGAGCCCAAATGGCCTGATTATGTGGCCGCTCCTAAATCCGTGGAGGAGCTGCAAAAAATTATTTTATTGGCCAACGAGGCTAAAATTTCCATTGTCCCCCTGGGCGGCGGCCTGTCTCTTGCCGGGATTGCCCTGCCTTTGCACGGTGGTATCCTGATCGACATGAAGCGGATGGATGAAATTATCGAAGTGAACGGAAAAGCCAGGTATGCCCTGGTTGAAGCGGGTGTATCCCAGGGTAAACTGTTCGCTTACCTGAAAAAACATCATCCCACCCTGGCCCATTCCCTGCCGGATGCGCCACCGGCTGCGACCATCGGAGGGAATATAGCCATACACGGACAGGGAGATCTGGCCCATCCCCATGGTTTTAACTCTGATATGATTAACGGTCTGGAAGTGATTCTACCTACCGGTGAAATATGCCGTTTTGGCTCTTGTTCGATAGGCTCGGGCTGGTTTACCCAGCATCCGCTGCCTGATATGGCATTTTTCCTGGGATGGGGTGGCACTACGGGCATTATCACCAAGGTATCGCTCAGGCTTTTTCCCTGTAAAAAAATCAGGGAGCTTGACATGTTGGTGGTTACTGATGAGGAATTGGTTCCGGATATTTTTCACGAGATCACCCACGTGGGCATGACCGAAGATCTGGTGGTTTTCAGCCAGGCGATTCCACCCATGACAGATAGACTTCACCATATCATTAATAATATTTCCGGAGACAGTGAGGAGGAACTCGAATTTAAGAGGCGCTTGATATACGATGACAGGCTTTCCAAATTCATTGAGCAGGGAACCGTGGGCATCGTAGCTACATCGCAGGATCTTGAAAAACCGTCCGTTACCAAGACTGCTGATTGGAGAAAAGGGGGTGGTTTTGAATATGTCGGCTCGGTTTTCCCGGTAGCCGCTTATCCTGAATTGTACAGAAAGGGAGTTGAAATCTCAACCAGACACGAAATACCCTATACAGTGACTGGACGGGTGATTGGAGCCAACCACGCTATCATGTTCTCTTGGTCTTATGCCTTTAACCGGGCAGATCCGAAATCGGTCCAACATGCCAACGAAGCCCTGCATGAAACCGATGACCTGGTCCTGGAATTTGGAGGTACGATCTGGAAGCCGGCAGTCTACGGACAGCAGATTGTGATGAAGCATATGGACGCAAACACCCTGGCGTTAATGAAAAAACTAAAAAATATGGTGGACCCGAATAATATTATGAACCCCGGAAACTGGGAGGTAGCATGACAGCAAAGATAGAGTATAAATATGATGACATGATCCATCGTTGCTTCCGTTGTGGTTATTGCAAGTTTCCAGCTGACTGGAGTGATGTGACCAATTGCCCGTCCTACGCCCGGTTTCGTTTGGAGAGTTATTCGTCCGGCGGACGATTGTGGTTGATCAGGGCTTGGGTCAATGGAGAAATCGAGTGGTCTGAAAATTTAGCCAAGATCGTATACTCCTGTACTGCCTGCAAGAACTGTGAGGAAAAATGTCCCATCAGCTTCAGCGACAATCTGGTGAATATGGTTATTGCAGCCAGAAGTGCCATGGTTGAAACGGGGTTGCTGCCATCAGCGGTTAAGAGTTTTCTGAAGAATGTCCATCTGCACGGCAATCCATACGGCCTTGCTGGTAAAAAAAGAAGCCAATGGATGGAAGGTACGGGAATCGAACAATATCAAGACCAGGAATTCCTATATTATGTCGGGGATGAGGGTTCTTACGATACCAGAGCTCAAAGTGCCGCCAAAGCGCTGGGAGAACTGCTGTTGAAAGCGGGTGTCTCTTTTGGCGTCCTCGGAAACCAGGAGATTTCAGACGGCAACGAGGTCGAAACCCTGGGGGAAGACGGGCTGCTGGAAGAACTGGCTAAAAAAAATATCAAACAGTTCAAAGATCTGGGAGTCAAAAAGGTCATCACCCTGTCACCGCATTCGTTCAATGTGTTTAAAAACAGCTATCCGAAATTTGGGGGTGAGTTCGCGATATTTCACTACACCCAGATCCTTCCGCAACTTTTTCAATCAGGAAAGCTTGAGAAACCTGCCGGTTTGAATATGAAGGTAACCTATCATGATCCGTGCTTCCTGGGGCGCTGGAACGGAGAATATAATGCCCCCAGAACTCTGCTGAAAGACCTGGATGGAGTCGAGCTGACGGAAATGGGACAGAACAAAAAAAGTTCCCTCTGCTGCGGTGGCGGTAGTGGAAACTTTTATACCGATTTGCTGGGGGGTAGTGAAGACAGCCCTGCCAGAATCCGTGTCAGGCAAGCCCATGAGACCGGAGCTCAGGTTCTGGCAGTCGCCTGCCCCAACTGCCTGACCATGCTTGAGGACGCGGTCAAGGTCGAAGGCTTGGAGGAAAAGCTGCAGGTGAAAGATATTTCCGAGATTCTAAACGGTTCAGAATAGGCAAATATTAAACGCTGATGATTGATTGGAGATTTTATGATAAAGAAATACCCGGGAGAAAAAGCGGATGCCATTTTAGATAAGGTATACGACGCTGCTGAGCAAAATGAAAAAAATTGCACCGGTTGTGCTCAAACGACCTTGGCCGCCCTTATGGACTCATTGGAAATTGAAAATGACGATGTTTTTAAAGCGGCCAGTGGCATGGCGGACGGATTCGGGCTGTCCGGAGGTGGGTCTTGCGGCGCACTTAGCGGAGGGGCCATGGCCATTGGATTGGTTTTCGGCAGGGGGCGTAAAGATTTTTCGGATCAAATGGCGGCCATGAAATCCTATCTGCTGGTAAATGAATTGTATCAGGATTTTATCAATCGTTACGGAAGCTGCCGCTGCTATGATATTCAGCAGCGGCTAATGGGGAGAACCTTCAACCTTTTTGATCCAAAAGAGCTGAAGGAGGCGTCCAAACTTGGAATGATAGATCACTGTTCTAAGGTAGTCGGGAATAGCGCCCGAAAGAGCATGGAAATAATTTTAAATAATCTGGAGGAGGAATAAGTCCTTTCAAATTCTAGGAGTTTTAGGTCTTTAAAATATTAAACAGGGAGAAGTTGCAGATGGCTTATATCAAGCTACCAATGATAGATGAAGTAGACGAAAACACAAAAAAGCAGTTCGATAAAATAAAAGCGGCCACCGGTGAAATCAGCGATCTGGTTCGGATCCTGGCTACTCGTCCAGACATCATGGGAATGACCAACCAAATGGTAAAAACACTTCTACTGTCACAAACAGAATTGGATATCAAGATCAAAGAGTACATTGCCATAGTTGTTTCTCTGGAAAACGGATGCGACAGATGTGTCGGAGAACATGAAAGAATTGCAAAAATGCTGGGAATATCTGAGGAAGAGATCAACCAGTTGAAAGATGGATTCGAAAACGCCGTGCTTGATGATGCTGTAACAAAACTGCTCCGTTTTTCCGTAAAAAGCTCAAAAGAGAGTTATAAAGTGGTACAGGAGGATTTCGACCTGCTGCGGGAAGCCGGTTACACCGACTCCCAGCTGCTAGAAACCGTAACGATCGTTAGCTACTTTAACTATATCAATACGATGTCAAATGCCATGGGGGCATAGTCACCTGAGGAATGAGTCGAGTAAAACCCATAATACCTTACCAGTTGGGAGAATTTATCAGGAATATGCTGGGTGATCGCAGCGACCGTCGTTTTGTTTCTGTTGGACTGGAAATAGCGTTCAAAGGCCTTGTTGATCTTGTGCATGGTTCCGTCGGCTTTCAGCGCTTGCCTGGTGAAATGTTCACCCAGTGAGGAGCATTAACTGGAAGATAAGGGTAAAAAAAGGAAAATTCTTTCCCATCTCCATTTATGGCAGATTTAACTTTTAGCCCTACCAAAGAAGATCAGTGAATTTGTCTTGGGATGGTACACGGAAATGGATACGAATAATCAGCGTATTTTGTGAGGGAGAGTCCAGAAAGTCCCAGCAATACTGGATCCGTATGTAAATCTCTGAAATGATGGAGCGGGAAACGAGACTAGGAATCGCGACTCTCAAGTGGGCAGGCTTTAACTTTTTTTTGCGTATTTTGTCAAAACCTGCTGGGACTATTGCTGGGACCTAAATAATGCTAAATCGACTTCTCCTGCTTAGAATCCTGCCAATACTGGAGCCGACAGCGAGAGTCGAACTCGCCACCTGCACATTACGAATGTGCTGCTCTACCGGATGAGCTATGTCGGCTCAGGGATCTGTGATCAGCGGATGTTGGAGAGCGTCGTTTTTCCGGTAGATTGTCCGATGGCGTCTTCCATTACGTGCTTGATCTCCAGGATCTTGGCATTGTAGAACCGATCGGGGATCTGCTGCTGAATTTCCGCAAGGATCTTGCCGGCATCGGCTTTTGTCTCATAGAATCCGATCCGGGTGCGGTATCGGAAACCGCCCGCTTCATCTTTCTTTTGTGAAATATAGGAATAGTCAACAAAAGAAGCCAGGGCCTTCAGATCGTTAATGGCTTCCTTCCGACTGGTATTGTCGTTCAGCTGGATGAGCCAGGGTTTGTTCCGCTGAATCCCGAAGTCGATCAATTCACCGTCCAGTTCACTGTAGCTTGGCAACACAGCCCAGTAGTTGGATGGAAAAATGCGTCGTGATCCATACCGCTCGAGGATGTCTTCCCCAACACCCAGGGCTTCTCTCTCGGTTTCGAAAAAACCGACACGGATCCGGTAGAAGTATTGTGCTTCCTTGAGGTTGGGTCGCTTTATTTTTTCACGGGTACGGTAGAGGTACGCGTGATACCCGTCCTTGATCAGGAATTTGACTATATCGACGCCCTTGTCCAGCTGATCGGTATTAAGTGACATGAGTTGCAGGGCGTAGCGTTTTTTCCGGGTCCTGTCGAAACTGGTTTTTGCCTTTGTCTCCTCTTCAGGTCTGAAGACCAGTCTTTTTCCGGCATCCACCATGACCTTCCACTGTCCGGTCTCTTCGGAGAAGATCGTGTAGTTGATCTTACCTTTGTTCTGGATCAGGATTGTCTTCCACTTCCAGGGATCGCCGCCAAAATCTTTGCGTTTGGCAATTTTCCAGAGGTTGTCGCCCTCTTCGACGATATAGGACTTCTCAGCCTCGTCACCATCGTCAAGGTATGCGGCCAGCTTCGGTTTGGTATCGGTATCCTCAATCTTGATCTCTGGCGCCGGTGTCGCCTGGCTGTCCGTCCCCATCCCCTCTTCTTTATCGGGTTTCAGGTTCGGTTGTACTTCCAGGGTGACCCCTTCTGTCTTGTTGTCAGTGGCCTGCACAACCACCTCTTGTTTTGGAGCCGGGGCTTCAGCGGTCTCTTCATCACTCGTTAACTCGAAAATCAGAACAACGATCAGAATTACCAGAATAGCTATCGGTATTCCCCAGATAGCTAACGACTTTTTTGTTTGTTCGGTTGAATTTTCCATATCTTCAGTTTTGAATCTATTACCATTCGATTTAGACAGGAACGAAATAAGATTTGTTACAGTTTAGATTCCCTTGATTTCTCTTGAATTATCTTGCTCAATTTGGTTTATGTCAATAATTATTCCCCTGGATGGGGGTTCAGACCGTTATGTCCATTAAACCAATAGGGCTTTTGGAGGAGGCATTCAGCTTAAGCACCGACTCAAAGCTCTGTTTTCCAGCCTTCAGATGCTGAGCTGCTGTATAACCGATCATGGCGGCGTTATCCGTGCAGTTGACGGTTGACGGATAGAAAAAACGGACCCCCTTTTGGGCTGCCAGTTGTGCCAGGCTCGCTCGAATACCGGTATTTGCAGCAACCCCTCCGGTCACGACCATCTGTTTTAAACGGGTTTTTTTCAGTGCTTCTGTCATTCGTCGGGTGATGATGGTGGTCATAATTTTCTGAAAACTGGCTGCGATATCAGCGATTCGTCTTTTTCGCTCAGGGTCGCCTATTTCGACGTAATCGAAAAATGAAATCAAGCGCTTGCCTTCAATATAGACACCCTGACGGATCGCTTCATTTCTGACGGCTGTTTTCAATCCCGAAAAACTGAAGTTCAGTGTCTTTTTTCCTATCAGGGGCACGGGAAAATCAATCGTGGATTCGGGACAACAGGCTGCCAGTTGTTCAATCACCGGACCTCCCGGATATTGAAACCCCAGCATTTTGGCGACCTTATCGTATGCTTCTCCGGCTGCGTCATCCATGGTTTTCCCCAGAAGTTTGTATTGTCCCAGTTTTTGTGCATGAATCAGGTGGGTATGACCCCCTGACGCAATCAGGGCCAGGTATGGAAACCGGATCTCACTGTTGTCCAGAAAGGGTGCCAGCAGGTGTCCTTCCAGATGGTCCACCGGAACTACCGGTATTCCCAGCATCCAGCCCAGGGTTTTTGCGTAGCTGACACCGACCAGCAGTGACCCGATCAGTCCCGGTGCGTAGGTCACCGCAACCGCCTTTAAATCCGTCAGATTCAGATTCTGGCTTTCCATGACGGACCGCAACAGCAGCGGAAGGGTCGTCAGGTGTTTGCGACTGGCAATTTCCGGCACAATGCCGCCATACTTTTTATGCAGTTCCGTCTGGCTTGAGATCCGGCTGATGATCAGGGATCCATCGCTGTTCAGCAGAGCGACGGCAGAATCGTCGCAGGATGTTTCGATGGCTAGGATCATTATTTTCTGATGGGTTTTTCCCCTTCGATGGGGCAGGCTTAAAAATCAACGGTTATCTGTCGTCAGTGTATCTCTTTTTTAAAATACCGGTCCTTGTTTATGCGATCCATATTGATATTTATCGTCTTGCCAAGAGAAATCGGCTGTCAGGCAGTGGTGAGGATATAGTGATTAATCTGTTGATCGATGGACCGCCAGTTAGGAAAGAGGTGCTCCTGGCTTTTGAATTCACTGGTATGTGCATATTGTCGGCCGTTGATCCTTTTTGCCCCGAGCTGCCGATGCAGCAGTTCGTGATAGGCGAGATAGCTCAGAATCTCAGCGGGCGCGTCCATGAAATCAAAAATCAATGAAAACGCTATTTCATCCGCTTTAAATGAATAGTGTGCCAGTTTTCTGGTGGAGAACCGCTTTAACCAGACGATTCCAGGCTGATTTTCCATCTCGGGAAACCAGATTTTCTGCACCGGGTTGACCACCGCTTCCAGGTTCAGGTAGATTCCCCGGGCTGTGGGTGGCTTTTTTTCCCCGTTTCGGCCTGGGGTTTTTCCTTCACTTGAAAAATCGAGACTTAAAATATTGACTTCCCTTAGAAATTTCCAGGCAAATCGATCCGAGAGTGAAAGTCGGCAAGTCTCTATCAGCAGTGAGGTCCGGCTCAAAAAATCCTGATGCTGCTTGTGCAGATCAAGCAGATCTGCCAGTGATGCGCGTTTCAGCAGTTTTTTTCTGAGCTGAAACGCATATGAATGAAGGGAGAGGGGGAATTTACCTTGCTGCATAAAGTCCGGGGATTCTATTGGCTATCACGATTTTCAGATCGTCCTACCGGTAATAAACGAAAATTTCACCTTTTTTATTGGATGTGAAAATATAGAGAACTTCGTCGTTGACGCCCTTTTCATATTGCTTGTGGAATTCTGGTCTTAAAATATTATTTTCATTCTGGAATTCTGTCGTGTTACCCTTGTCGGCATAGGTCCGTACCGAAAATTTCTCCATATTGCCGGTGGCATCCCGGATGACATCGACGACTTCCAGTTTGGAAACAATACCCTCGCGTCTCTTGGTTTCAACCACCAGGCCTTTGTATATGATGCTGCTTTTGACATCCTTGTTCTTGACAGAGAATGATTCTCGCTGAAAGGCTTCTGACGACATCAGGATGACCTCATCATCCCCCTTTGACCAGATGACCTCATATCCGGCCCGTTGCCATGTAAATTCGAGTTTGTCCCCTTTCTCAGTCAACTTGAACGGGATTTCCTGGATACGAATGATGGGAAAGTTCTCAGTCTTATGCCGTTTTTCATATTCAATAACGAGGGAATCCTTGTCCTTCCGGATGGTCTGTTTGCTGCCTGGAACCATGATTACCTTTTTTGGGGAGACATAGGTAATATTGACCGATTCGTTGCCCGGGTTCACCTGGGGTTTATCAGCAGGGGCCGTTGCCTGGGACTGTGCGTAACAGACGGGAAAACCCAGTAGGGCACCCAGCAGCAGGGCGAGTATGGCTCTCTTCATGTTTTTCTTTCCTCCGGTTTGAGTTTTTCTTGCTCTTGCCAATAATCATTAAGTAAATTTCCCTTCTTGGTCAACTTCAGATCGTTCCCTTTCCTGGTGACTACTCCCTCTTTGAATTCGACCTCTTTCAGGATTCGTTCGAAAGGCAATGCCGGATATTTCTTCCTGAGCGAATCCGGTGATAGGGTATCCCCAATCATCCGTATGGCATCAACCTCAAACTGAACAAATTCACTTTCCGGGTTTTTCATCTTTTTGAGCAGAAAAAGGTGTAGATTCATTCCGATACGATCAAGATAGGGTGCCATTTCCGTTTCTCCCCTTAAATAAAGTGCGGATTTGTCCTCGGTGCCTGAGTTTCGAATAAAAACAGCCCCTGCCGTTTTATTGTCTTTTAAAATCCTGAAATAGACCAACGAGATTTCCTCCGGGAAATGGATCTGGCAGGATTGGTATTCTGGTGGGAAACAGGCTTCTATTTCAAATCTGAGTGTTTTTTCCAGGTCCGGTCTGAAGGGTGAGTCCGGCAGTAACATGAATTTATTGACATAATAGACGTACAGGGTTGTTTTAATACCCGCAGCAAACGGATGTGCCAGGTATGTCATCCGGTCACTGCTGCTGCGTTCCTTGACAGCCTGCTGGATCGCGACCAGCGCATTCAGGCCTGATTTTATGCCGTTTCCGGCAAAACAGGGAATGGTGTCCGCACCGGTATTGATAAAACCGGGCAGGATACTGTGACCTGATTCCTCAATACCTACCTGGTAGTGATAGTCCGGCTGTCCATCCCTGATGCCCCCCTTCTTCAGACACGTTTTCCAGGCGGACGAAATCTCAAGACCCGTTAGTTCCCCTCCCGATTCATCTGCCTGCAGCATGCGTATCAAGTCAGTGGCTGCAGGATGACTGGTGTCGAGACGAGCCCGGATCATATCCAGGACCGCTTTTTTCAATATCCATTTATCCCCCACACCGGTAATCGTCGATATGAAACCCTCTTCCTCGGCTGTGATCGCTGTCTTCAAATCACTCTCCACGGTATTGATAAACCAGCCTTTTGCGGTCGCGGACCGGTCCCGCTGACGGATATACCTTACCAGATGAATGCCCAGCTGGTCTCCAGAGGAAACAAGCAGTGCATCCCTGTGGGGATCAAAATCCAGTCGGAAACACCGGTCCCCGTCACCATCGAAAACCAGACCGCTCAACTGGACATTTCCGGCAGGAACTTCCGGTGTGGATCGGGCAATTCGGATGAACGTCTGCAGGGTTTGATATCTGTAGAACCGTCCATCCCGTTCCGTGATGTCGCAGGCTTCGATCACCTCCTGCCCTTCAAGATCCGCCACACCACAGGCTTCGTTGATGGGACCCTCCAGATTGGTATAGATCACCTCTCGAAAGCGATAGTGATCAAAAATAGCTTCAACAACGGTTGCAACAGCGCCTTTTGATGCATCGATCACCAGTATCATGTCCTCAAATGTTTCCCGATCAATCCAGCTGTTGCTGGGATCCGTCTGATAACTGATGAAAAATGATCGGGCTGCCGCTGCATGGTCCTCGACATCACCTGCAACCATGAGGCCCTTCAAATCCGTATGTTGCTGGTCCCAGATCATGGCGGTCAGCGCATCGTCATCTGCCGGCAGAAACTTTAATGCTGTCCAACCATGGAAAAGCTTGATTCCGTTCTGATCCGAAGGGTTGTGGGATGCAGTCAGCACCATGCTGCCGGCAGCTCCCAGGTAGAGCATGTAGAGCGGTATCGCCGGTGTTGGCAGCACACCGACAGTGATTGCCTTCATTCCAGCCTTGCGGATGCCTGAGACAGCTGCCTGGTTAAACATCCCGGTCTGGTCCCTTGGATCCCAGCCGATCACGATGGATTCCCCTTTTTTGACACCGCCTGCCTTTTGCAGAAGACACCCATAGGCGTATGCGTAGTGCTCAAAAAAGGCGGGGGTCAGAAACCCGGTTTCAAGAAAATAGGTCAACGCATTCAACCCATGATCACCGGGCTGATGATGGGCAATTCTTCCCCTGATCCCGTCTGTTCCCTGCAGTCTGCTTATTTGTTTCATGCTTTTGGTATAATGGTTGATTTATTAATTGTCAGTCCAGTCATTGATATGCTGCTTTGATAACACCCTATTGCCAGCGAAAAATCAGCAGCGGCGCTTTTGTCGGATTGGTTTTTTCTGCAGCATACGCTAATTGCTGGTTGTTTTCAACGCCGAACCCCGTGTGGGTATCAAATTCAAGTCCCTGTCATTTACTTGTGACCGCAAAAGTGTTAACTGTGATAGAACGTAATCACTCAGGATCCGTCTCAGACAGCAGCAGCCATTAGAGAGTAAAATGAAAAAAATCGCTTTGACAGGAATAAAACCAACCGGTGCACCCCATATTGGGAATTATCTTGGCGCCATCCAACCCGCTTTAGAACTGGCCAAAACCCATGACGCCCTTTATTTTATTGCCGACTACCATGCATTGACCACTGTCAAAGACAGATCGTTGTTGAAAGAACAGATTTACAGCCTGGCCGCTACCTGGCTTGCTTCCGGTCTAGACCCTGAAAAAGTGACCTTTTATCGACAGTCAGATATCCCAGAAGTATTTGAATTAACGTGGATATTATCCTGTATGACCTCAAAAGGACTGCTGAACAGGGCCCACGCTTACAAAGCGGCTGTGGATGCCAATACCGAAGCCGGCGTTGATCCAGACAGCGGCGTTGACTGCGGTCTTTTCTATTACCCGATCCTGATGGCAGCCGATATTCTTCTGTTCAGCTGCCATGTCGTTCCCGTGGGTCAGGATCAGAAACAGCATCTGGAAATAACCCGGGATATTGCGCAGGCATTCAATCAGACTTTTGGCAAGGTCCTGACCCTTCCCGAACCGCTCATCCAGGAAAATGTCAAAACCATTCCGGGCATCGACGGGCGCAAAATGAGCAAAAGCTACAAGAATGAAATCCCATTGTTCACCACGCCCAAAAACCTCAAAAAACGGATCAACCAGATCGTTACGGATTCCAAAGAGGTCAATGAGCCTAAGGATCCGGACAAATGCAACCTCTTTTCCATCTACAGCCATTTTGCACCAGCCGATGCCATCGTCGAGACGCGCAACCGCTATCTGTCCGGTGGACTTGGCTATGGGGAATTGAAGTCTGAACTGTTTGATCTGGTGGATGCATTTGTGGCAGAAGGTCGATCGCGCTATGATGAATTGATGGCAGACAGGAAACAGATTGATCAAATTCTGAAGGAAGGTGCTGAAAAAGCCAGATCCATAGCCAAACCGTTGCTGCAAAAGGTTCGTGAATCCATCGGTGTGCAATAATCGTTAACCTGAATAGGAGAAAAGCAATATGCAGGATCTGGAAAATTCCAAAAGCCGGCGCGTCCAGGGAGCCGAACTGGTCGTCATGGGCGGTATGACGCTGTTTTTCTCAAGGTTTGTCTTATGGCTGGCGCCGTTCGTTCTTTGTGCCTTTGGTGTATACCGCTTGCTGTTTCGGAGAAGCTACAAGGACGGTATTATCAGTCTGGCGGTTGGCATTCTGACAATAACCCTGTTTTACGGGCCCTTTAGATTTGTTGAGTATCTGCTCTACGGCGTCGGTGGGTTCCTGCTGGTTATGGGCGCCGTGCTCATGGTCCTGCCAGACAAGGATCGGGAACTGTCCTGAAACCAGTCTCTCGGAAAAATTTTCTAAAACGGTAAGGGGACATGCTATCAGTTATTAAGAATTCGTTCGCCGAGGCTCACCAGGTTCTGACACAATTTATGTCTGAGACCGCGAACCTTGAGAAGGTGCATCTGCTCGCTGAGAAAACGGCTGAGACAATCATCAATGGCAACAAGGTGATCAGCTGTGGTAATGGTGGCAGCATGTGTGATGCCATGCATTTTGCAGAGGAGCTGACCGGTCGCTTCCGCAATGACCGCAACGCTTTGCCCGCGATAGCGATCTCTGATCCATCTCATATTACTTGTACCGGAAACGATTATGGTTTCAGTTCTATTTTTTCCCGTTATATCGAAGGCGTCGGGCAAGCCGGAGACCTGCTGCTGGGGATCTCGACATCAGGAAACTCTCCTAATATTATCAAAGCGGTAGAAGCGGCAAGGGACAAAGGAATGTTTACGGTCGGACTGCTGGGCAAAGACGGAGGAAAAATACGGGAGATGGTCGACCTGCCCATAGTCGTCTCTGCCCAGACCAGCGACAGGATCCAGGAAATCCATATCAAGATTATCCATATTACAATCGAAGCCACGGAAAAAATTCTTTTCACCTGATCAAGCGCACTTTGGCGGTGTCAGCTGTAGCACTCTACCTCGGGTCCGCATCTGACAAACGGAAAGGGATATTCTGGCTGCCTTGCCGTTTTGAATCCCTGCCAGGCTGCATGGGCCGCTGGATCACCCCCGATTTAGCTCCACAGAAGCAAAAACCATCGACTTTTTGTTTTAATTAAGTGAAGATAGGAGATTATTATTTGTTTCATTGAGTCATCACATAAGCCTGTTGAACCCTGCTTGCCATAAAAACCCCATGATCCTGATCCTTGATTTCGGTTCCCAGTACACGCAACTGATAGCCAGAAGAATAAGGGAACAAAGCGTTTATTGTGAAATCCAACCCTGCAGTGTCGATCTTGATGCCATTCAATCCCTGCAACCGGAAGGAATCATTCTTTCGGGGGGCCCAAGCTCAGTTCTGGGGGAGTTTTCACCCACCGTTGACAAAGCCATTTTCAGCTGGGGAATTCCTATCCTGGGGATTTGTTATGGCCAGCAACTGATAGCGTCACTGTTGGGAGGAAAGGTACAAAATTCAGATCATTCCGAATACGGGCGCACAGAAATAAAGATTGAAGCTGACAGCCCGTTTTTTGCAGATGTCCCCCGGCATGAGTCATTGACTGTCTGGATGAGTCATGGCGACCTGGTGACAGAACCCCCTGCCGGGTTTCAAACGCTGGCGACCAGCAGTAACTCCCCATTTGCGGCTATAGCCGATCCGGTGAAAAAAATTTATGGGATCCAGTTCCATCCGGAAGTGACCCACACGAATTATGGTATCCAGCTGCTGAAAAACTTCATCTTCAGAATCTGTTCATGCAAAGCCGAATGGAACATGGCGTCCTTTCTGGAAACCAAGATCGATGAAATCAGGGCGCAGGTCGGTAACGAAAGGGTGATCTGCGGATTGAGCGGCGGCGTCGATTCATCCGTCGTGGCTGTTCTGCTCAATAAGGCCATCGGTGACAACCTGACCTGTGTTTTTGTGAACAACGGTCTTTTGAGAAAAGGCGAGGCGGAACGGGTCATTGAGCTCTTTTCAAAGCACTACAAAATCAACCTGATATATGTCGATGCAACCGACACCTTTCTTTCCAAACTGGAAGGCATCAGTGATCCGGAACAGAAACGGAAGATTATCGGAATCGAGTTTATTCGTATTTTTGAGCAGGAAGCTGCCAAACTGAAAGATATCAAATTCCTGGCCCAGGGGACCCTCTATCCCGATGTGATCGAATCAGAATCATTCAAGGGACCTTCCGCGGTTATCAAAAGCCATCACAATGTGGGTGGCCTGCCGGATATCATGAAAATGTCCCTGGTGGAGCCCCTGCGGGAACTTTTCAAGGATGAGGTGCGTGAACTGGGGAAAACACTGGAATTGGATGAAGAGCTGATTCACCGGCACCCGTTTCCGGGCCCCGGTCTCGGTATCCGGATTCTGGGTGAAATTGACCGGGAAAAGATTGCGGTTCTCCAGGAGGCGGATTATATTGTCATGCAGGAAATCAAAGCAGCCGGGTGGTATCGGAAGGTCTGGCAATCCTTTGCGGTGCTGCTGCCGATAAAATCGGTCGGTGTGATGGGAGATGCCAGAACCTATGACTGGACGATTGCTGTACGCTGCGTCAATTCAACAGACGCAATGACAGCCGACTGGGTCTATCTTCCGAATGACCTGCTGGCCAGGATCTCCAATCGTATCATCAACGAGGTCCGGAAGGTCAATCGGGTCGTTTATGACATCACTTCCAAACCACCGGGAACCATTGAGTGGGAATGATGAAACCCCCGTTGTGTTGACAGCCGTTTTTCCAACATATTAAGCTTTTGATTTAACTCAATCAGAAGCAAAGCAAATTCGACAATTACCTTGACTCAACCCGCATAAAAAAGAAAAGATAGTTTGAATAATTACCAACCATTTGCAAACAGTTGCCTGGAGATAATCGCCAGGATATATGCGCCCTTTAAATTTACAGTCTAACCAGGAGAAACAATGGCACGAAAAAAAATAGCACTAATCGGTGCTGGAAATATTGGTGGAACGTTGGCACACTTAGCATTGCTGAAGGGATTGGGCGATGTTGTCATGTTTGATATCATTGAAGGACTGCCCCAGGGAAAAGCCCTGGATCTCGCTCAAAGTGGTCCAGTCGAGGGTTTCGACGGGTCCATTATAGGGACAAATGATTACAAAGACTTGAAAGATGCGGATGTGGTCATCAACACCGCCGGTGTTCCAAGAAAACCGGGTATGAGTCGGGATGACCTGCTGGGTATCAATACCAAGATCACCCGTCAGGTTGGTGAAGGGATCAAAGCCAACTGCCCCAATGCTTTTGTTGTCTGTATCACCAACCCTCTTGATGTCATGGTGGGTGTTCTGCAAAAGACAGCCGGAATTCCGGGTAACATGGTAGTTGGGATGGCTGGTGTATTGGACTCTGCTCGCTTCAGAACTTTTCTGGCCTGGGAATTTGGTGTTTCTGTCAATCAGGTAAATGCATACGTTCTGGGTGGGCACGGCGACAGTATGGTTCCGTTGACAGGCATGAGCAATATTGCGGGTGTTTCACTGGATATGCTGGTCAAAAATGGGAAGATTACAGCCGAACGTCTGGAAGCGATTGTTGACCGGACCCGTAAAGGTGGCGGTGAGATTGTCGCACTGCTCAAGACGGGTTCTGCTTTTTACACGCCGGCTGCATCAGCGATTGCGATGGCCGAGGCATACCTCTTTGACAGGAAAAACGTCTATCCCTGCGCAGCACAGGTTTCCAAAGGTGAATATGGGATTAAAGAGTCATTGTATGTCGGGGTTCCCGTGAAAATTGGTGCCGGCGGTGTCGAAGAGGTTGTTGAAGTGCCTTTGACCGAAAAGGAGAGAGCTTCTCTGCAGATTTCCATTGACGCTGTGAAGGAACTGAACGCAGCTGTTGCAGATATGTAGAAGGTGTCCGCAGGAACCACCCCGGAATCGAGTGGGGTGTGAATGCTGAGTGATCTTTGAAATGCCGGGGACAGGGATGATCCATTCTGGTGCACTCCCGGCCACTGCTAGAAAGAGCCTGAGTGTCAGCTCTTTAATACTGACACTGATTGGAAACCAGCCCTGAGGGGTTGAAAAAAGCCTTCAGCATTTCTCCCGAACGGATGACTGGGGAAGAATCGCTAATGTAGAACATGTTTGGATCCAGGTATTAATATAACCAAAAACGAAAAGAGGAAACATGAGCGCTTTAAATTTAACTGAGAAAATTCTCAAGGACCACCTGGTGGAACCAGCTGAGCTGCCGGCAGCCGGCGATTTAATTAAAATCAAAATCGACGAAGCCTTTACCCAGGATGCAACCGGTACGATGACCATGCTCCAGCTGGAAGCCATGGGTATTGACCGTGTCAAGCCCCTGTCAGTCAATTTTGTTGACCACAGTATGCTTCAGTCAGGTTTCAGGAACCCGGATGACCATGAATATTTGAGAACCGTTGCCGCCAAACTGGGTATTATCTTTTCACCCCCGGGAACCGGTATCTGTCATTTCACCAACATGGAAAACTTCGTCAAACCCGGTATGACCGGAGTCGGCGCAGACAGCCACACTGTCAACGCAGGTGGTGCGGGTGCCATCTTTATGGGTGCCGGTGGATATGACGTGGCGCTGGCTATGGCCACCGGGATGTACACCATGCCGATGCCGAAAATTGTGAAGGTCAACCTCACGGGAAAACTGGCCAAAAACTGCATGGCGATGGATGTCATTCTCAAGATGCTGGAAATCGTTTCTGTAAAAGGCGGAAAAGGCATTATCTTCGAATATGCAGGGCCTGGTGTCAAAACCCTGTCATTGACCGAAAGAGCCACCATTACCAATATGGGTGCTGAAATGGGGGCTACCACCTCCATCTTCCCCAGTGATGAAAACACAAAAGCATACCTGGAAAGCCGTGGTCGAGGTGGAGACTACAAGCCGCTGGCAGCCGACGCAGATGCCAAATACGAAAGGGTGATCGATGTGAACCTCTCCGAAATCGAGCCTCTGATCGCCATCTATTCCTCTCCAGGGAACGTGGAGAAAGTCAAGGATCATGCCGGCACAAAAATCCATCAGGTCTGTGTTGGCAGTTGTACCAACAGTTCCTTTGAGAACATTGCCACGTTTGCTGAAGCATTGAAGGGAAAGCGGGTCAAGGTTGATACCATGCTCTATCCCGGCTCACGATCCGTTGCCATGCAGTTGGCAGACGCCGGATATATCAAGATGATGTATAAGGCCGGTGTCCGGATTATGGAAAACGGATGTGGCGCCTGTATCGGTCAGGGCGGTTCTCCCCCGAGCGGCGGCATTACCCTGCGAACATTTAACAGAAACTTCCCGAAACGGTCCGGTACCGATGATGCCCAGGCTCACCTGATCAGCCCGCTTGTTGCAGCAATGAGTGCCCTGTCCGGTGTGATCACCGTTCCCGAGAACAAAGAGATCAAAATCAACGTTGTTCCACCTGTCATCGATACGGATTCTTTCATCATGCCGGAAAAGGCCTCGAAAACCGAAGGTATCATCCGTGGACCCAATATCATGGCACTGCCGGATTTCGAACCGCTGCCGGATGTGGTGAAAGGTGAGGTTCTGCTGAAACTGGAAGACAACATCAGCACTGACGATATTCAACCCGCCGGGACCTTCCTGCCGCTGCGATCCAACGTCAAGGAATATGCCATGCAGGCCACTTTCAGGCTTGTTGACGGAACCTTCTCAAAAAGGGCCGTAGAGCATCGGGATGCTGGTGGATCCGGATTTATTATCGGTGGTGAAAACTATGGTCAGGGAAGTTCACGCGAACATGCTGCACTCTGTCCAAGATGGCTCGGAATCAGGGCGGTGATCGTCAAGTCTTTTGCCCGTATCCATGTGGCCAACCTGGTCAATTTCGGTATTGTGCCCCTGACGTTTAAAAATGCGGCCGATTACGACAAGATCAAGCAGGGTGACAAGGCGTCCTTTGATGCCTCAAATCTGAGTGGTGAACTGACCCTCGTTATCAATGGCGAGACCAAAATTCCACTGGAAGCGGCTTTTGATATGGACGTGATTTCCACGCTGAAAGCAGGTGGTGCATTGCCTCATTTCAAGTCGACCTACAAGGGTTAACAATCCCGGGCAACGAACCGGCACCGATGGATGTCGGTTGTTGCCTGTTTCAAACCGATTCAGCCGGGCCAGCCATGAACAAACGGGTTGTCCAGGCTGAAAAGCGGAACCTATAGAGTCACCAGGAAGGAGGGTAGTCCATTGATTATCCTCCTTTTTTGGTTATAAAGCACCAATTTGGTAAAACGGTATTCAGAAATCAGCGACCCTGGTCCGGGGGTCCGTATATTCTGAGCCCGTTTCTGAACCCCGGTCGTTCAATCCCCTACACACAGGCAGATCCATGTTACATCGGCTGGAAGTAAACCTGAAACAGCAGCTCGAAGATCCAGAAGGCATCAAGGCCGTCCAGCACTTCAAAAAGGCTGGATGGACCCAGGTTCGAAACATTCGCACCCTGCAGGTTTACACCATCCAAAGTGACCAGATCACGTCCAGTGAACAGATGGACACACTCGCGCGGGATCTTTTTGTAGATCCGGTGTTAAATGACTGTATTGTCGATGGATTTACGGGAGACCAGCTGTCTTTTGACTGGTATGTGGAGATCGGCTTTCGGGCCGGTGTGACCGATAACCCCGGAAAGGTGGCCAGGGAAAACCTTGAATTGCGGCTGCCGAAACGGTTCTCCGGCCGGGAAATGGTTGCTTCATCAATCGGATATTTTATTGAGGGGGGGCTCACCGAAACGGAAATTCACCAGGCTGTCGATCAACTGCTGCTGAACAAACTGATCCAGCGAAAATCCGTGATCGCCAGAAAGAACTGGCAAAGGGATAAGGCATCCCTGAAACAGATCCCCATGCCCCGGGGCGATGAAACAATCGCTGTTGAAACCCTGGACTGTTCCAGTATCGACAAGATTCTTGCGCTTAGTGAACAACGGATTCTAGCCTTATCTGAGGCGGAAGCGAAGATCATCCATGACTGGTTCAACCAGGATGCTGTCCGTGATCTGAGACGGCAATCAAAACTACCGGAACAGCCGACCGACATTGAGCTGGAAACCATCGCCCAGACCTGGTCGGAGCATTGCAAGCACAAGATTTTTAACGCGAACATCGAGTATACGGATGAACAGGGTCATACCGAGGTCATCCGGTCGTTATACAAATCCTGTATTCAACGTTCCACGCAGGCTATCAGGGAAAAACTGGGGGCTGATGACTGGTGTTTGTCAGTTTTTAAAGACAATGCCGGAATTATCCGGTTCAACAAAGACTATAATATTGCCTTCAAGGTAGAAACCCACAATTCACCCTCCGCCCTGGACCCCTACGGCGGGGCCTTAACCGGTATTGTCGGTGTCAACCGCGATTCCTTCGGTGTGGGCATGGGGGCTCAGCTAATCGCCAATATTGATGTCTTCTGCTTTGGGCCCCAGGACTACAAAAAACAGCTGCCCAGTCGACTGCTGCATCCTGCTCGGATTTATGAGGGGGTGCGATTGGGTGTCGAACATGGTGGCAACCAGAGTGGTATTCCGACCATCAACGGCGCCATCGTCTTTGATGCGTGTTATGTGGGCAAACCACTGGTATTTTGCGGCACAGCCAGCGTCATGCCGGCACGCCACGATGATCGACCGTCCGAGAACAAGGCTGCCAGACCCGGCGATATCATCGTGATGAATGGCGGCAGAATTGGAAAGGACGGCATCCACGGGGCAACCTTCTCCTCAGTGGCGCTGGACGAGAACTCGCCTGTCAGTGCTGTACAGATCGGCGACGCCATCACGCAGAAACGGATGTTCGATTTTCTCTGGGAAGCAAAAAA
>JAHJRI010000064.1 GCA_018830885.1 bacterium
CCTTCGGGGCTGAGCGGAAATTGAACTGAATAGATACCCTTCTAGAAGGATAGTCATCCAAGATCCAGTTGACAGGAGTTTTCAAAAAGGTCAGGGTACGATACCATACAATAAAAAAAGATCGGATGGTTGATTTTCAGTGCAACCGGCAGCAGATCCGGCAGAATCCAGAACCTGTGTTTGATCAAGCTTGTGGAGGTGAATAATGGAATCGATTAAAGGGAAAGTGGCCCTGGTCACCGGTGGAAACTCCGGGATCGGGAAGGCGGCAGCAGAACTGTTTGCCAGACATGGCGCCAAAGTGGTGGTTGCCGCCAGAAGGGTTGAGGAAGGGGAGGCAACCGTCAGCCAGATCGTCGCTGCTGGCGGGACAGCCATCTTTGTTGAAACGGATGTCTGCCGGGAAGCGGATGTCGAAGCGATGGTTCAAAGTACAGTCAATACCTACGGACAGCTGGATTTTGCATTCAACAATGCCGGAATCGGCGGTTCGAACAATATGGTGGAAGAACTGACGGAGGAAGATTTTCAAGCCGTCATGCAGGTCAATGTGATCGGGGTATGGCTCTGCATGAAATATGAACTGCGGCAGATGCAACAACAGGGAAAGGGCGTCATCATCAATACATCGTCAGTAGCCGGATTGTTTTCCGGTTTTTCCGGTGCCCCCTATGTCACCAGCAAGCATGCCGTTATCGGGCTGACAAAGGCAGCTGCCCGGGAGAACGCCAGGAAAGGGATCCGGATAAACGCGGTTTGCCCTGGTCTGATCCGAACGCCCATGATCGACGACATGGAAAAGAACAATCCTGAAATCATCGAAAAAATAACACAGGCCTACCCCATGGGACGCATCGGGGAACCTGGTGAAGTCGCCGAGATGGTAGTCTGGCTCTGCTCCGATGGGGCATCATTTGTTACCGGCCACCCGTTTCTGGTCGACGGCGGCCGATTGATGTGATATTTTTTGCCTCCTTCTATTTGATTTTTTCAGACTTCAAAATCTCGACTACCCATTAAATTGTGCCGTCCCGCGGGATTTGAATCGAATGAATCACTGATATTTCAATGCGTCTCTCAAGTATTAGTGGTAGGATTCTTGAGTCATCAAGTTTTTGCCCGGTGAAAATCATCATCGCTATCCTCATATTTCTTTTTTTATTTCCTATTGCTGCACCCGCTGCTGAAAATAATCAGGAAAATAATCAGGAAAATAAAGAAAATCAGGAAAATTTTGTCGATAATACCCACGCGACTATCTCCAAAAAAATAACCAGACTTGCCACAAGCCTCGATAGCCTTTTGGGTACACAGCGAGTTGATGATAAAATCAACAAGACAAAAATTCGACTTTCTACGGTGACAACCATCTATGAATCCAAGAGTTCCACTACAGAAGCAAATATAAAATTGAACCTGACACTACCCAATACAGAAAAACGATTTCAACTTGTTATTGAAAATTATTACGACAAAAATGAAGATGGCAGTCCAATTGACTCCAGGACGCCAACCAGTACCTCAATACCCAGAAAGGAATCTGCCGGGGCCCAACAACCGACAGATTGGTCTCTGGCTACCGCATTGAGGTATATTACGAGTTTTACCGGTTTTAGAACCACTTTTGATGCCGGTGTGCGATTTACTTCAGTGGTGCAGATTTTCTCAAGGCTCCGGCTGCAAAGGGACTTTCCCATGGGAAAATGGGTGTTTCGACCGGCTGAGCAATTTGACTGGATTTATGATGAAGGCCTCTCCTCTAGCACGGACATCGATTTTGATAGAAGGCTCAATGAGAAATGGTTGTTCCGCCTGTTAAACAACATGTCCTGGAATGATCGGGAAGATATCTATAATTTTACCAATGGACCCAGTTTTTATCAGACCGTCAATGAAAGAACGGGGCTCTCTTATAACATCAGAGTTCAGAGCTCCGACACGCCGCGCTATGAAGTGAATAACTATGTTGTTTCCGTTGGGTTGAGACAGCTGCTTTATCAGAACTGGTTCTTCTGGACGGTCGTGCCCGCTGTCAGTTTCCCCAGAGAATTGAATTTCTATAGAACCCCATCCCTCACCATCCGGTTTGAGGCTATTTTTGGTAGAATCTAGTGGTCTGCTTCAAATCCATGCAACATGATAAAACAAGCAGCGATGCTTGATAGAACGCTGACCGATTGACCACCCCGGATACCCGACTTTACCTCTCTGCCCATAGCAGATTGACCACCCCGGATACCCGACTTTACCACTCCACCCATAGCAGATCGATGGTGTGAATAAGCGCATCGACGATACCTGGATTCCCGGATCCGAGGATCCCCCTCACCCTTTGGGAAATCAAGCAGGTCCGGATGAGAGATTCATTGACATCAAAAAAATAAGTTCCTACCATTTCTGTAAATACTGGCAAAAAACGTTATCCTGTGGATCATTTCGATACCGGACCAACATGGGCGACCCCAAATTCGTTAAAAAGAAGTACTCGGTCAGAATCCTGCTGAAAACCCTGAACAAAAGAAAACAACTGATTATGGCTCTCCTCGTTTCGTGTGGATTCTGGTTGATGCTCATACACAAGCTCAATCATGATATATCCATCCTCTCCCAGGAAAACCCGCACCTGTTCTGGAAAGCGTTGTTCCGGTACTTTATTGCCAACCTTGGCGGTGGATAAGGGATCAGCGATCCGTCTGCAGAAACGGGGCTGAGAGGCTAGTGTTTGACCTTCCCCAGTTTCGCCAGCCTGTACCCGGTATCCTTTTCCAGTGGAAAGACCGGTCGTTCGATATGTTTGAAGGGGAAGGTACTGAAATCAGGATTGGTGACACCGGGACCTGCGATCTGCACGAGATGCGCCGCAATCGGCTCGAACGCGGCTCGAAAGTGCTGCCTCGATTTCAGCAAAATGTATTTTCGTTCCCTGGGATCAATGCCAACATGGGTGAAGATGGCCACATCCAACGCCTCCACCCGTTGCTCGGTGAGCAGGATATCCATGGTTTCTGTTGAGAGAACTGCCATCAACCCGATGGAAACCGAAAGCCCTCTCAACATTGGCCCGGTGGCTTTAAACCGGCCGTCCACGATGGCCCGAATCCGACCGGAAACCCGCAGGGGGTCTCCGGTATAATTCAAGCGCGGCGCGGAGGTTTTTCCCCCGATATCCAGCGTGACCTCGGATCCCACACCAGCTGCCACCATTTGCCGGATTGACACCGGATCGTGAATCGGTCCCGCCACCAGATCCTCAAATCCAAGTCGCATCGCCTCTTTCAAAACGGTCATGTCCGCTGCAAATCCGCCGGAGGCGGCAATATCACCGGAGTCTGCCATGATCACCGGGTGTCCCGGCAAATTCTTCGCCCATTCCAGGGTTTTCAGATAGGGTTCAACCGGTTCCACAAAGTCGTTGCGTTTCTCCCAGGCGACCTTCAGCACCCGTTCAGCAGCCTCCTGTGCCACCTCCGGGTTGTCTTTCGCAATGATAACGACCGCCATACCGCCGGGAAAGACATCCGTAAAGGGATGCCCCCCGGACTGACTGGCATTCAGGATGTTGTTGCTGCCCGCTTCCAGTTCTCGAATGAGATCCATCACATCCTTCATGGGAGACTCTGTGGGGCGCATTTTTTCCAGGCTGGCCATCAAGGGGATCCGACGGGCGACCATGATCGGGCTGATCTTTTGTTGAATGATGTTCAGCAGCGTTTTCGCTGCCCGTTCACCCGTTTCATACATGTCCACATGGGGAACCGTTCGGTAGATGGTAATGACGCTCGCATGGTCGATGATCTCGTCGGTCAGGGTACAATGAAAATCAAGGGCAACACCGATAGGCAGATCCGGAGCCACTTTTCGAATACGACCCAGCAATTCCCCTTCTCCATCCGCAAACCGTCCGGTGGCCATCGACCCGTGCAGATCCAGCAGCACGGCGTCACACCCTTTTGCGACAGCCCCGACAATCCGTTCGCACATCCATTCAAAAGCGTCGTCTGCAACGGGTCCGGAGGGCATGGCTTCCCCTGCAAACGGCACCTCAAAATCAAAGCCAGCGGCTTCAATCATATCGATGAAGGCTGCCAGGGCACTGTTTCTCCCACGGGATGCCGCAATGGCAGCACCCCCTTCCAGGGATTCCCCTCCGCCCATGGCATTGAACTGAGACAGGCTCGTTGTCTCTGAAATAAAGGTATGCGTTTCATGTTTCATCTGGGCAATCACAAACTTCATTTTCCCTCCATTGTCCATGTGGCGCTCTTTCCGGTTCACCGGTTTTCAGGGGCGTTTAGACCCGCAATAACAATCTGTATAGTCTGCCGGCGTCTCTTCCGCACAACTACCAGTTTTTTCTGTTTCACAAAACCATTTATTGACGAGTTACCAATTTGTATCTATTTTCGAAACTATTCACCTGTATACGCCCCAAAGGTATTGTGTTTCAAGAAACGCATGAATCCTCCTGGAGTTCTTGCCTGCGAGTCTCGGCAATTCAGTAGAAGCCATCCATGGCTTCCAGGGCTCTTGAAACACAATACCTTCAGGGCTGAGCGGAAACTGAACTGAATAGATACCTATTTTCTTTCCAGAAATTATTTCCCGGCGGTCTCCTGGAGCGGTATTGATAAACCGGGGCCCTGTTCAATGAAAGGCGTGATCGGGGAATGGAAGCCAGAAACTACCAGAAACTATCTTACACGGAGGGAGAACCATGCACGAACAATCATTTCTGCCATTTTTTGGACCCTTTGGCTGGCTGGCGGTGATGCTGCTGATCGGCGTTATTTTAAGGGCAAAGGTCGGCTTCTTCCAGAAGTTCCTGTTTCCGGCGGCCATCATTGGCGGGCTGATCGGCTTCATTGTAAAAAGTAGCGGATGGTGTTCGATCCCCTATGAGACATTTGTTACCTTTGCCATCCATCTATTTACGATAAATTTCATTTCAATCGGACTGACCGGAACGGATGAAGCAGCAACCCGTCACAAAGGATCCATGCGCAGAAGCATGATACGGGGCATGTTATGGATGGCCTGCATTTACGTTGCGATCATATCCATCCAGGGGCTGATCGGCGGTGCTACCATCTTTTTGACCAATCTCATCACGGAGACCCCGATCTATACCGGGCTGGGAATGCTCGTCGCCACGGGTTTTGCGCAGGGTCCCGGACAAACGGTTGCACTGGCTGCTGTCTGGGAAAACACATTTCACGTAAACAATGCGATCTCCATCGGGCTGTTTTTTGCAGCCGTCGGTTTTTTTATTGCAAGCCTGGTGGGTGTGCCGCTCGCAAATTGGGGAGTTCGCAGGGGATTCACGCAAGCCGGCGCCGGCGAACTTTCCAGAAGCATGCTGACCGGGCTGAATCCCAGAAAACAGGGGGATCCCGCCGGAAAACTGACAACACATTCTGCCAACGTCGACGGCTTTGCCTTTCAACTGGCCGTCGTTATGGGAGTCTACTTTCTGACCTATTTCGAATGTCAGCTGATGAAATCAATACTGCCAGGTCCTTTGAAAGCGCTGGCATTCGGCTTGATGTTTTTGTGGGGGATGTTTACGGCTGTCATTATCCGCTGGCTTCTCGGCAAAATAGGGGTAACGGACTTTATCGACAACAACGTACAACGGCGGATAACCGGCGTTTCAGTCGACTTCATGATCGTCGCCACACTGATGGGCGTGAAGGTCGCTGCCATCTGGGGGAGTATTGTCCCGATCCTGCTGATTTCGTTGTTTGCGGGATTGATTACCTTTGGTTTCATCCTCTATTTTGGGAGAAGAATGGATGAGTATGGTTTTGAGCGGATGCTGGCCATTTTCGGTACCGCCACAGGAACCGGCGCCAGTGGACTCATGCTGCTCAGGATCGTAGACCCCGATTTTAAATCGCCGGCCGCGGCTGAACTGGGACTGTATAACCTGTTCGCCCTGGTCCTGCTGCCACTTTCCCTGGTTACCTATCCGTTACCACGGATGGATGTCGCTACGCTGTTTATGCTGCTGGCAGGTTATGCCGTGGTCGCTTTGGTGGCGCTGAAAATATTCGGGTTCTGGAAACGTGAAAAGATCTTTTAAAAGAGAGTAAGTCATGGAATTTATTAAGAAGGCCCTGAAAACAGCCGAATCGGATAATAGCGCAATCCGGGAAACCGTCAATGGAATCCTGGCTGATATCCAGGAGAGGGGAGAAAATGCGGTTCGTGAGCTGGCCAGGAAATTTGATCACTGGGACAGCCCGTTCATCCTCAGTGATGAAAAGAAAAAAAGACTGATCGAATCTGTTCCGGAGACATTGAAGGGGGACATCCAGTTTTCCTTCGACCAGGTTCGGGGTTTTGCCGAATCCCAGAAGAATAGCCTTAAAGAGTTTGAGAAGGAAACCCACCCCGGGGTTCATCTGGGTCAAAAAATCATCCCCATGGATGTGGCCGGATGTTATGTCCCGGGCGGGCGTTTCGCTCATGCCTGTTCTGCCATTATGAGTGTCGCAACAGCCAAGGTTGCCGGTGTTCCGCTGGTGATTGCCTGCTCCCCTCCCCGGGGCAACAGTATCGATCCTGCTGTCGTTTATGCCATGGATGTGGCGGGGGCCGATATTATCCTTGAAATGGGCGGCGTTCAGGCAATAGCGACCATGGCGTTTGGTCTTTTCACCGGCAGACCCGTGAATATTCTGGTGGGTCCCGGAAACGCCCATGTCGCTGAGGCCAAGGCCATTCTTGCCAGCAGCGGTCGATGTGCCATTGATGTATTTGCGGGTCCCACGGAATCTGCGATTATTGCCGACAAAACGGCCGATCCCATGACCATTGCCATCGATCTCGCATCCCAGGCGGAGCATGGAACGAATTCGCCGGTCTGGCTGTTTACCGATTCCAGGGCGATTGGCGAAAAAGTCCTGGAAATTGTCCCCCGGGTTATCTCCGACCTGCCGGTTCCGGACGTTGCCCAGACTGCCTGGAACGACTATGGGGAGATTATTCTCTGCAGGGACCGGCAGGCCATTTGCCGGGCCAGCGATGCATATGCCTCCGAACATATACAGGTCATGGCTGAGGATCTGGACTGGTGGGTTGCAAACCTCAAATCATACGGATCCCTGTTCCTGGGCGAGGCCAGCACGGTAGCCCACGGCGATAAATGCTCCGGCACAAATCATATTCTCCCGACGAAAAAAGCCGGATATTATTCCGGGGGGTTGAATGTCTTTAAATTTCTCAAGGTAACCACTTACCAGAAGATCGATCGCGAAGCGAACCGGATTTTCAGTGCGGCAACCTCACGGCTTTCCAGGATGGAGGGTATGGAAGGACATGCCAGGTCATGCGACTGGCGACTGCGAAGGTATTTCCCGGATGAACCCTGGGATTTTGAAGTTTATGATCAAACGGGGTATTAAATACGACAGTTCTTTGGGAAAAAGGGAGGGTCACACTGTCTTTTTCCACACCAGCAGACGGTTGTTGGCAGGCATTTCATAGTCCTTCTGCAAGCAACAATGTGCTGCCTCAGCCAACTGATTGATCCAGTCGAAATCACGGATTCCACTGGCTGGATCCCGTTGTTTGAGCTGCCGGTCGAACCGCTCATTGCTGTCACTGGTGAATTTGCCCTGGTAGTTAAAAGGGCCATAAACACAAAGTTTTCCCCCTGTTTGCAGGCTCTGCTGGATCCCTTTGAAAAAGGCATGGACAGCCGTTTTCGAAATAATATGCAGGGTATTGGCGCTGAAAACGGCCTGAACAGACTGCATGGGCCAGGGAAAGAGATTAACATCCAGCGTCATGGGTGATTTGAGATTCGGCAATTGAACCAATTCAATCCGGGCTTGAATATCCTGATGGTTCTCCTTGAGATCACAGGGCTGCCATGTTAAATGAGGCAGCTCCGCAGCAAAAAAAACAGCGTGCTGTCCGGTCCCACTGCCTATTTCCCATACTTCTGTGATATCAGCCAGTTCAATCTTCAATACCTCCAGTATGGGAACCTTGTTTCGTTCACTGGAAGGTGAACATTTCAATTTCGACAGATCTGTCTGGTCTGTCATGATCAGGCCTGTTTGAGGGGTTTATAAAAAAAGGGGTGACTCGTGACAATACGCTTTCAGTAACTGCACAAGCGTGGGGACGAAGAGCGCACGCGTCATTCCGTATATGGTCTCACAATTGGCGAAAGCCCGAATCCAGGAGCTTATTGATTGGTTCCCGGATCAGTGTCCGGGATGACCGGACGCCGCAAGCGGCTGGGGACTATCCCCATGCTGCGCAATAAAAGCGATGTCGGGTGATCTACAACCCCAGAAAGTGACGCCGGATACGCGGGTGATTCAGGACCTCCTCGGCGGTTCCTTCAAGCCCCATCTTTCCCAGTTCGAGAACAACTGCGAAATGAGATTTTTTCAGCGCCTGGTTTGCGTTCTGCTCTACCATCAGAACGCAAACCCCGTCCTCGGCCAGGCGGATGGTTTCATCAAAGACCATGCCCATGGCTTTGGGTGACAACCCCAGTGACGGTTCATCCAGCAACAGCAGTTTCGGCCGGTTCAGGAGCACCATCGCCATTTCGAGGATTTGCTGCTCGCCACCACTGAGATTGCCGGCAGCAATACGCCAGCGCTCTGCCAGTGAGGGAAACCGCTCAACCAATCGCTCGATCTCTTCGTTGATCTGCTTTTTCGGCAATTTCCGGGTCATTCCGCCCAGACGCAGATTTTCAGCGACGCTCATCAGCGGGAAGTTGCATCGGCCCTGCGGCACCAGTGAGATCCCCTGATCAATCCGTTCACGGCTGGTCATCGCTGTAATCTCCCTGTCTCGGTAAAATATTTCCCCCCCGTTGATGTCGACCAATCCGAAAACCGCTTTGAGGAGTGTGGATTTCCCGGCACCGTTTGCGCCAATGATTGTGGTTATCGCTGCATCCGCAACATTCATGGTCAGCCCGTGCAGGATCTGCAACTTACCATATCCGGCTTCCAGGTCTTTTATGCGCAGAACGGGTTGTAACACGCTCATACCGGTTCTCCTCCGAGATACGCTTCGATCACCCGCGGGTCGTTCACAACCGCTTCCGGGCTGCCTTCTGTCAGGATCCGGCCCTGGTCCAGCATCAGCACAGTGCTGCAAAGATCCATGATCAACCGCAGATTGTGCTCCACAATGAAAAAGTCAACACCGGCGCTATGCCAGCGAAGAATGTGGCGCTTCATCTTTTCGATCAGCGTCGGATTGACACCTGCCACCGGCTCATCGAACAGGACAAGTCGCGGGTGAGCCATCATGGCCATTCCCATAACCAGCAGCTTCTGTTGCCCGTATGACATCTCACCCGCCTTGCGATGACGAAGTTCGAAGAGTTCAATCTCTTCCAGTAGATGATTGGCCAACAGCGTTGCCTGGGCCTCGTGTTTCCGGACCGCAGAACCGCCGGCGATCTCTCTCAGGAAGCCAAATCCCGAATGTGCCTGGGCAACGACCCGCATGTTGTCGATCAGTGACAGGTCCGGGAAGATGGTGATGTTCTGAAACGTTCGGATAAGCTTGCGCTGGGCGATCGCCTCCGGTTTTTCCCCCAGAATCTGCGCTCCATAGAGGCTGACTGTTCCACCATCCGCCTCCGATATACCGGACAAACAGTCGAAAAGCGTTGATTTGCCGGATCCGTTAGGCCCGATCAACCCCGTAATTTCGCCGGACGGCAAATCGAAAGTGACATTGTCAACAGCGGTCACACCATAATAACTCTTGGTAAGGTCTCTGACTGACAGAATCGATTCAGTCATCGTTGTTTCTCCCTTCTGATGCGCGAAGTCAGCTCACCGAGTCCACGGGGGAAGCGCAGCATGGCCACCAGCAACAAAAAGCCGTAAAGCAGCGTCCGGAATTCAGGCGAAAAGCGCAATAGTTCGGGCAAAACGGTGAAGACCACCGCACCGATCATCGGTCCAAAGAACGTCCCACTCCCGCCCAACACCACCATAATCAGCAAGTTTTCAGTGACAGAGAAACCAAACAGATTCGGATCGATAAAGGTGATATAGTGAGCATAGGCAGCACCCGCGATGCCCGCCAGGGTTCCGGAGATCGCAAAGGCCAGCAGCTTCACCCGGAAGGTATTGAAGCCAACCGCGCGTGCAAGGTCCTCATTTCCCTTCGTCGCCGCAAGCGACCTGCCAAAACGGGATGTCTTAATGCGAATGAAAACGGCAAAGGTGAGGATATCGAGGATCAGGATCGCGATCAGCCAGGCGTTTTTATCAGTCCATGAAAATCCCAGGACACTTGGCGCTGGAATGTCGGGAAAACCCAGAGCCCCGCGAGTCAAGCTGATCCAGTGAAAGGCAATTACCTGAAGAAGCAGCGCAAAAGACAGGGTTACGATGACAAAGGAATGGCTGGACAGCCGCAGCGACGGGACCCCGATCACAAGTGCGGAGCCAAACGTTATACCCGCCACCAGCACGAGGCTGAGAAGGTTGTCCATGCCAAAATGGACAGACAACAGGGTTTCCGCATAGGCCCCGATCCCAAAGAACGCTGGTATACCAAGTGACAGCAGTCCAAGTTGGCCTAAAACGAGATGCAGGGATTGAGCAAGAATGACGTAGATTCCGGCGATAATCAGAATATGCAGAATATATTGGCTCGGACCGGTCAGGGCGATGGTTAGCGCAAGAATCGGCCACCACAGCATGATCAGATAGGGGTTGCGATAAATCATATTCGCACCGTCCTTCCAAACAAACCGTGAGGCCGTACCAGAAGAACCAGGATCATCATGATGAAAAACAGGGCCTCGCTCATCGCCACGGAGCCGTAGCCCGTCGTAAAGGCCTCAACCACACCCAGTATCACCCCTGCGATAACCGCACCAAAGGCACTGCCCATGCCGCCGATGATAACCACAGCAAAGCTCTTGAAGACGATCTCAACACCCATATCCGGTGAAAGATCAAAAAGAGGCGCCATTGTCACACCGGCTATCCCGGTCAGGACAGCACCGCAGACAACCGACCAGTTTGCGACCCGTTTCAGATCAATACCGACCATTTGACAGGCCAGCCGGTTCTGCGCGGCGGCTCTCATTTCCAGACCGATACGGGAGTAGCGCAATATCACCGCGAACCCGGCAATCGCAAGCACGGCCACAATCAGGATCAACACCCGCTGTCCGAAAAAAAGGATCCCTGCAATCTCGAACGTCATGGTTTCAAAGACCGTGTCCACATTCACCGGGGTGGATCCCGCGGACAGGCGTACAATGCTCTGCAGGATCATTGCCACCGCGAGCGTAGATAACACCGTTACCTCAAAAGGTCTCTCCATATTTGGCAGGATCGCCGCCCGGGACAGTCCATAACCCACTAGTGACATGATCGGGAGCACCAGAAGCACGGCCAATGGATAGGACAGGCCCAGGAAACTGACAGCCGCATAGAGGCAATATGACGCCAGCATGTAAAGCTCGCCATGGGCGAAGTTCACCTTTTCCAGCACGCCAAAAATCAACGTCAGACCAATGGCTGCCAGGCCATAAGCAGCACCGACAACCAGGCCATTCAGTAAAAGTTGTGCGACAAACAGGGGATCAAACATCTAGGACAGCTCCCGATCTTTCGTTGGTGTGGAACTACTGACCCACCACGCCCGTGACTTTAAGGTTACCATCGATAATCGTCATCTGCAGTATACTGTTATGGGCCTGATGATGATCGTCAAACGTAATCTCTCCCAGAATGGAATCGTATTTTGTATTCTTCAGTGCCAACCGAACCTTTTCAGGGTCGGTTGAACCGGCGGACTTGATGGCTTCGGCGATAATATTGATGCCCTCATACATCGCGAAACCCGAGAAATGCGGTACCTGGCCATACGTTTTTTTATAGCTCGAGACAAAAGTGATGTTTGCCTTGCTGTCATAGGAGTCGAGATATTGGAATACGGTCCAGGATCCATTGAAATCACCGCTCTTGACAAGGTCAGCGACCAGTCCGGAACCCAGTGGTGGTCGTCCAACCAGAGGAATATTGAGTTTGAACTGCTGATACTGCTTCATGAAGTTGAATAACTGCCGGTCCAACAGATAGACAGCGATCGCTTCAGGTTTCTGACTGCGCAACCGTGTGAGGACTGAAAGAAAATCGGTCTGATCAGCAGCCGTAAAATCGGTCGACGTGATTCTGACTTTGCCTTCTAGAACCTGATTCATGCTTTCCACACCCGCCCGACCATAGTCGGTATCCTCGGCGATAAAAGCAACGCTTTTGAAGCCCTGGTTCAGGACGCCCTTGCCAGCAATCGCCCCGATGATCGCGTCTGTCGGCGACGTGCGGAAAACCCATGGGTTTCCGCCAACACCTGACTTCTCGCTGATCGCCGGATGCGAAGAAATGGTCACCAGCATCGGGCGGCCCTCACGCTGGGCAATAGGCATGTCCGCCAGGGTGGCGCCACTGCAGATGTCTCCCAGGAGCACATCCACCTTTTCCTGGCTGGTCAGCCGTTCAACAACCGATACTGAGTCCGCCGGTGCGCATTTACTGTCACCCATGATAATTTTGATCTTTCTGCCACCGAGAAGGCCTCCGCTTGCATTGATTTCGTCAGCCGCCAGTTCGGCTCCCCATTTCATATGTTCACCCAGAAAGGCCAGGTTGCCCGTGATAGGACCCGGAAATCCAATTTTTATATCCGCTGCCAGAACGGATACGACCGAAAGTACGAACGCACATGAAAGGACACTGATCAATCTCAATATTCTCATTTTCAACTCCCATTGTTGTTGTTTGCCAATAAAAGCCCCACCCTCCGGGGGGGCTCCCTAGTCTCCAAAATCTCCATACAAAAGCTTGTTGGAGTTCATCACTGTCATCTGCACAATGTCATTCTCACTAACCCCGGCGGTTACTAACATCCCAATGAAGGTTCGCAGGCATTCAGCCACAGGCGGTGTGAATGTCTGCCCGCAATCAGAGGAAAGAATAATCCCTTCCGGTCCAATGGCACGGATGACCTCCATGTAGTCGTCAATGGTCAAATCATCGATTCCATGCATGGCCAGATTGGTGAAGCATAGTTCTGAATAGGTGCCGTAGGTCTTGTGGAGATCAATCAGTTCGTCCAGCCCGAGCTGAATGCCCGGCCAGAGCGGATGAGTCAGAATCATCCGACGCACCCCGGCTTCATAAGCCTCACGAACCAGACGCACGGTCTCACCACTGGACAGATGACCGCTTGCCAAAACAAGGTCACGATCGGCCACGGCCCTGAGGGCACGCAATAAACCCGGTTTTGCCGCACCTGTTTCATCCGCGATTTCAAGCCCCTCGCCGAAATCCAGAAATTCAGTGAATTCAGGGTCCACACCCCAGTTCAGGTCAATGTCACGGCGGTTAAACTTCTTGAGGTGGGACTCGGCGCAAACCGTTGGCATCCAGACAACAAAGCGCTCGCTGTCCGGGGCCGAGGCCGCAAGATCGGTTTTCCAGCCCGATAGTGCCGACCGAATCCCATGCTTGTCGAGTCCGCCACAGCCCAGATTCAGTGCAACCGAACCCACAAGTGGGATGGCGTCGTCATTCCGTCTCACCATGGAAACCATGCCCGTGGTTGGCTGAAAATGGTTCTTCATCACCACACCGAATCCTTCACGGCGTGCTTCCTCCGCCAGGGTTGCCGCATTATAGCGTCGGCGGATGAACTCGGGGCCGATGTGGACGTGCATGTCTATCAGGTATTTGTCATCAACCCGTGGTAGTACGTTGAGATTCATTCGTCTAAATGCCCCCGGATACGGCTACGCGCATCGCATTCGCCATTTTATTTTTATGTTGTAAGAGAATCGTATGCCTTTTAGTCAATAACAGGGTCTTTCAATCAGTGAGAACAGGTCTGATGGTGATGAAACCATCCCCTATAAAATACCGAGGTAAACCCTCGATATCCTTTTTTTGTCATCCGGTTTGGTTCGCACGTTATTGTTAATACAAAGACCCTGGATTTGTCGCCCTGACATGGGCATCCTAATAAAAGTAACTATAAATAATAAGGATTTGCCTGCTCAAAGTCAACACCATTTGGGTCCTTGATCGGAAGTTTTCACCAAAAATTTTGGATATTTCCGGTCCTGAAAAGCATCCAAACTCACTGACAATCTTCTGAATCAATATCCAAAATCAAGGATATTGATCTTTTTTACGTCACTTAACAATGTGACTCTTTTTAAATTGGCAATTCAAAGACAGCTGTCACCCGCAAACCCGACAAAATATCAATTGCTGTCGACTGGAAAACGGGGGATTCTGGGAAGAAAAAGGGTAAGCGTCTGAATTAAAGTGGTAGCCCCACCAGGACTCGAAACTTGATCTTAGGTTTTGGAAATCGAGGTTGGATCTTCTGAATCACCTGATTTTTTAGAGGATTACCTGAGGGGTAGGGTTTTAAAGTCGATATTCAATATTGGAAAGATCCAATTTATATTAAAAGGGGAAACATGCAATAGGTCACTATTTGTCCGTCGGATGATGATCTCCGAGATATTGCCTGTGCGACTCATAAACAGCAAACACAGTAACAAAGCTATCTGATACCTGATACATAAACCGGTAATTCGACACAATGAGTTCCCTGAGATGGCTGTCCATCGTTTCGGGAATCACCCGACCACTGAATGGATGTTGGATCAACTGGTCGGTTTTTTCCTTGAAAGATTGAATCAATCGTTTAGCCGCGGCAGGATTGTCCTTGGCAATATACGCTTTAATTTCCTGCATATCCTGCCTTGCCGAATTCAGGAAACGAATCTTCATGCCTCCAATTCTCTCCACATCTCACTTTTATCCTCGACAAAATCACCATTTGCAATTTCCTGCAATCGGACTGCGATGAGATTCATAACCTCATGTTTCTCATTTAACCGGTCATACTCTCTTGGCGACAACAAAACAGCTGCTGCTTTGCCATTTTGGGTTAATACCAAGGAACTGCGTTCTGCGTCTTCAAAACTGGATATATAATCCTTATATGAAGACCGAAACTTAGACAGTGAGACGATGTCTTTTTCGATATTAAAACTGCTCATATAACTCCTTTTCAAAAAAGTCTATATTCTGTACAAAATTTATCCTTAATTTCACAAAAAGTCAAGTTCGGCAACTCAAATCTGTCGAATTATCTGAGAGCAGTATAGACGACCTGTCACCCGCAAACCCAATGAAACTGTTGATAAATGTTGATTGAAAATCGGGGGATTTTGAGCAGAAAAACAGGGTAACTATCTGAATTAAAGTGGTGTCCCCACCAGGACTCGCACCTGGATCTCAGGTTCCTGAAACCGGCGTTTTTGGTCCGTAACTCCTTAGTATAAGAGGGATTAAAGAGGGGAGGGAGTTTGATACGGGAGCCCCTCATTCGCCGCGATCATTTTGAGTGTGTCGATGTCTGCCTGAGACAATCGAATGGTGATTAGTTTCTTAAACTTCTCAAAGATTCATGCGATCTTCAAAATACGTCTACCAGGCTTTGTGAACAGCAATATCCCTGATGGGATAATGTCTTACATTGAGGCAATAAATTTTTCCGCCAGTGTTCATAGCAGTTGCCGCAAGGATGGCATCATTGATGTCCATTCCATGACTCGGATTCCACTTTCGATATAATTTTCCAGCTTGATCGATTATCGTTTGATCGACAGAGGCAGTTTTGAATTGAGATAAAAGAAGTTCTGTCGCCTTCTCCTCTTCAGGTCCCATGAAAAAAACAATCTCCGCTCTCTGCATGGCCCCAATCCAAAGCGCATTCTTTTCAACTTCTCGTAAGTCACGGAATAGCTCTAAAGGCTTTCGCTCCCCCCCTTAAATGCCAGATCAAAACATCTGAATCGATATATGCCCTCATTTCTGGTACTTAGCCATTACTTGGTCGAATGATTCACATTAATGGTTACCACAGCATTTTTTATATTTGAGCCCGCTGCCGCATGGACAAGACTGATTTCGGCTGATTTTGACCGGTTGGATGAACCTGCTAGTTGAAGCGTCAGTGAAGTTGTTCCGATTTCTAATCTCTGTTGCCATATTCTGTAGTCTTTGCAGGGCATGGCTGAAAAACATTTTGTAGCCAGCACACAACCAGCTTTTTTGCTGTGGGGTCTGCGTTCCATGGTTCAATCGATGTTTGAGACAATCACCAGCACACAATTGAAGATACGGGCAACGGTCACAATCTGTATGCCAGTTTGATTTATCAATTCCAAATTTCTTGTATCGCCGGGAGTCCAACAGTTTTGGCCAGGAGTCATTGCAGACATTCCCCAGCAGCAGGTCGCGCTGCGCAAAAAAATCACAGGGATAGACATCACCATTGTGTTCAACCATAAAATAGAGGTTGCAGTTCCGGGTCATATGGCAAATAATGCGTTCCCCCGTAACCAGATATTGCAGGAGCGCATCGAAATATCTTACCGAAACCTGTCTTGACGTGTCAGCAATCCAGTGATCGAATATTGTGCAGAGAAATTCACCCCATGCTTCCGGGCTCAGGGCATAAGGCATAAGGCGGCTTCTTCCGTCGAACTCCACACAGGGAATATACTGATGATAGAAGATTCCCTGACCCACCAGGTAATCATACACTTCTCGCCCCTTGCCGGCATTCACCGACGTCACCAGCGTCAGGATGTTTGTTTCCACGTTGTGACGTCGAAGCACACCCAGACCTCTCATCACCTGTGCATGGCTGCCTTCGCCGTTTTGAAACGTTCGGAAATGGTCATGGATTTCGGCAGGGCCGTCCAGACTGACCCCTACTAAAAAATTATAGCCGGCGAGATGTTCAGCCAGCTCATCCGTCATCAAAACGGCATTGGTTTGCAGATGATTGGCAACACTGGCCCCGGCGAAGCCGTATCTGGATTGTAGTTCTGTCACCCGGCGATAGAAATCAACGCCCATCAGCGCGGGTTCTCCGCCTTGCCAGGCAAAGGCGTATTGGGGTTGATCAGTCCCCATGTAAGAACTGATGAGTTTCTCCAGTACCGGATCAGACATGCGATGTACCGCAGAACCCGGGTACAGTTCAGCCTTTTCAGTATAGAAACAGTAGGCGCATCTCAGGTTGCAGTCAGCAGATGCCGGTTTTATCAGCAGGGAAAACGGTTTTATGGGCGTTGACTTTTTCATGGTTGGCTTCAGCCATTGCAGCAAGGCCTGGCTCACTGGAATGGCTTTTCACTCCTGAATCGCTGTTACAGTTCGACGATTGCCCTGGCATGGAGGTCAGCCAACAGTCTTACCCCCTCCTCATGCGTGGTATAATCAGATGGTGGGACAACAATTTCAATATCCCAGCGATCACCTGTTTTTCGCATATGGTCGTCAATATTGTTGTCAAACTCCGCCATTAATTCAAAATATTCCTCCCTATCAACGAGGTTGTTCAGTTCAAAAGGATCCTCGATTAAATTGATCAGCAGCTTCCGTCGTTTTTCGGTACGAACGTATAAATACTCATTCGTTCTTATGCCCCTTTCAGGAACCGGAAATCTTTCCTCCCCCGCTGTCTGTTTAATGATTTCGTACCTCAGTTCTGTCCGGGTCACATCAGAAGACCCTTCAAGCAGCGGCAAATAGCTGATTCCATGAACAGCGTTCGGGATATCGATCCCTAAAGCTTCCAAAATGGTTGGCATTGTATCTACGGAGGCATCGACCAGCGAAGAAATGGTCCTATTTTTTGGAAACCGCTTCGGGTATCTTATCAGCAGCGGAACCTGAGCTGCCGCTGCATAGGCCGTTTTTTTGGTCCGGCAATAGTATCCATGCTGACCCGCCATGTCACCATGGTCACTAACCACAATCACCATCGTATCGTCAGCGATTCCTTTCCTGTCCAGCCAGTTAAGTATCCTGCCGATATTGTGATCAACATTGGCCACCATACCGTAGTACATGGCCATATACTCTCTCACCGCCTGCTCAGATTCCAGTGAGCCGTGATGCTCCGTTCCCTCGCCCCAGGAACCGCTGGCCAGCGGGAAATTATCCCGTGTCAGGTCAGCGATCACTTTTTGCTGCAGTTCGGGATCGGCCGTGCCGGGCGGGAGTGGAATTTCCTCCGGTGAGTAGAGGTTTTTATAATAGTCAGGCATATTCATCGGGAAATGGGGGGCGCCGTAACAAATAAACCCAAAGAATGGCTGCTGGGGGTCCTTTTTCAGCGCGTTATCCATAAATTCGATGATATGATCCGTCTGAAAATCAGGTTCATACCGAGGGCAGTGATAGGGTTGATCCGTATCCTTGAAATATATGGCATTCATATAATAGTGCCCACGGTTGAAACCGACAAAATGGTCGAACCCGAGACGCCTGTCCGAGGGAATAAACCCGGGTTTACTGCCGCCATCGAGGTGCCATTTGCCAATGTATCCGGTTTGGTAACCGCTGTCCTTGAGCATCTGCGGAAGGAACTCCTGATCAAAATTGATCCGCACGTGGTTTGCCCCGCAGCCGGTTGCATGGGCATACTTTCCTGTAAACAATGAGGACCTGAAAGGTGTACAAAGCGGGAAGGATGTAAACGCTTTTTCAAAACGCACCCCCTCCTCGGCCAATCGATCAAAATAGGGGGTTTTGATAACCGAATTGCCGTTGCACCCAATGGCATCTGCCCTGAGTTCGTCAGGATAGATCATAAGAATATTGGGTTTTTTTATCGCATTCTGGTCATTCATGGCTGACATCTCCTGTCGTAATTGAAGGTTCTGTTAATGGGTAACTGCTAGAGGGCAAGATGCCGGATTTAGACCTTAAGGAGCTCTTTGTGTGTTACCTCTGAACCGGAGCATCTCGCATTGATCCGGTTCAGAGGTTGCCTTAGTCGATGGACATGGCCTGCTGCGGCTTTTCGGTCGGTTTCATATTGGCGCGCAACATTCTCATGACCAGCCATTCCTGCAGGGCGCCTAATAGTTGATCTCGTTTATCGCGATAATCCGGATCATCCCACAGGTTTATCTTCTCATCCGGGTCCTGGGGAAGATGAAAGAGGTCCCCATAACTGTCACCCGCGTACCAGACCAGCTTCCATTCTTTATCCCTGCGCATGATCATATACTCACTGGTAAGCTGAATATGGTCCCGGGCCAGTTCAGAGTATACTGCATCGCGGCCTTCAGATTCACCATCAATAATCGGCCATAATGACTCGGCCTCCCATGCATCAGGAACCGGGACGTCGGTTTTGGCCAATATGGTGGGGGCCAGATCAAAGAGCTGTACAAGACTTTCAGTTATCCTGCCAGCAGGCACACAGTCCGGTGACCAGACAATCAGCGGAACATTGACAGAAGACTCGTACATATTCCATTTCTGAATACAACCGTGATCACCCAGCGCATCACCGTGATCCGAAGTGAAAATCACGATTGCATTTTCAAGATATCCCTTGCGTTCCAGTACGTTCATGATTTGACCAATTTTTTCATCGATCATGGTGACATTGGCTGCATAATGCCTGCGTATCCTGAGAATTTCTTCCCTGCTTGGCTTGTCCTTCCACGCAATTGAGTCAATATTCAGGCGCTGCATGTCTTTGCGCAGGTTTTTAATGGCCGCTGGCTGCGCTTCGAGCTCTTCGTCAGTATTACCCGGAAACGGTATCTCGACGTCATCATACATCGATAGATACCGTTTTGAAGGATCATAAGGCGGATGAGGACCCGGAAAGCCAATCTGCAGGAAGAGCGGGGCCGTTGCTACGCGCTCTTCAAGCCACCACTGCACCATGTCGCCCAGAAACATATCTGGATGCATATCTTCATCGATTTCCCAGGGAAAACAACCCAGCGCTTTTGAGAAATGATCCGGATCTTTCTGAAGACGGTTATAGCGGGAGGGTTTTATCAGGTTTCGCGCATGCAGTGCCTTATCCCACTCGTCATGCCACGCCCGTCTGTGTTCATCCAGGAACAACGGACGATCCTTGTTCTCTATGGGGTAACGCTGGTGAAAACCGCCGATCTTGTCATAGGGGTTGATATGCATTTTTCCCATATTGACGCAATGATAGCCGGTATCAGCAAGCTGCTGGACCCAGGTCGGCTCCCACGGCTGGAAATTTGTGAATGTTCCGGTGCTGTGGGGATAATATCCAGTAAACAGACTGGCCCGTGCTGCCACACAAACCGGTGATGTCGTGTAGCATCGTGTGAATGAGGTGCCTTCCTTGACCAGACGATCCAGAGTTGGCGTAATCATCCAGGGGGCACCCAAAGCATTAATCGTATCGGCTCGCTGTTGATCGGTTATAAATAAAATGATATTTGGATTGGTGGACATTGTCTTTAAACACTCCTATTTTTAAATATTAATGTAGCTATTCACCACCTCTTCCGAGCTATTGGGGCGCGCCCTGCATGCAATAGAACGGATTGGGAGTGGTTCAACATCGCCATCCTGGTGATGTCAATTGAATCCGCGAAACTTGCAACGAAGAGTGTCGAGAATGAGTTCAATGATAGATTGATCATGACAACTGTCGCATTTCATGTGTAACTATAACATTGTGGAAAGCTTACCTTGCTGGTTTGAATAGTTACATATAGATTTAAGAGTTGAGCAAAGTTCACAGCAAGGCATGCTGAAAAGGAAGTGGAAAAGACACACCTTGCTGCCGGGGAGAACCTATTTTATATAGCTAAGCGCCTGATCAACAATTTCTTTTCCGCCCACTTTGTCATAGAGATCCGGCCAGATAGCACGCGCTTTTTCTTTCCATGTATTCTTGTCTTTGAGAGGACACATGACCATCCCTTTTTCCACCAGGATCATTTGAAATTCTTTCTCACGCTCTATTCCCCAGGCCTGTTCAAGCAGAGACGCCTCTTTTGCCGCTTTCAGCAGGGCTTGTTGAATTTTCGGTTCAAGTCTGGAGAACCCTTTATCACTGATCAGAATCGGGGCAATCCAGGGCATTGCAGATAGAGGGGTAATGTATTTTTGAACTTCATGAAAACTGGCAGCATAATTGGTGATGTAGGAATTTATCTGACCGTCGATGACACCTTGCTGCAGCCCGGTAAATACCTCCGGCCATGCCATGGTAATGGGATTTACGCCCCACGCCTCAAATGTCTTTAACATGATGGCATCCTTTGGTACTCGAATTTTTAGACCTTCCATTTCGCCAATTTCGTTCACACATCTTTTTGAGTTGGTAATCATTCTGAATCCCGTGGTTAAATAACCCAGAACACGCAGGCCAGACTCTTTGCGAATCCTTTCAGCCAGTATGGTGTTCCCGAATTCACCATTCAGCAATGACAGTATTTCATCCATGTCATCAAACAGATAGGGCAAAGACAAAACGCCTGCAGAGGGGGCGAAGGGCGCGACATTGGGGGTGGATGCCTGGGTGATCAGGTTTGTCTGCTTGCGCGCTTTATTGACGCGTGCCTGTTCACCCCCAAGCTGATTCGAAGGAAATTCGTTAATTACAATCTCGCCATTGCTGTATTTCTTTGCAAGCTCGGCAAACTTCAGAAAAAAGTAATGGTTCTGGCTGCGGTCGTTCGGTGGATTACTGTGCCCAAAACTAAACACAACTTCTGCCATTGCCTGCGTGCTCAAGCAAAGAACAAGCGCAAATACCAGCAAAAAAATTGACTTTTTCATGACAACGTCTCCTGATTTTTGTTTTGAATAAAAAATTTGGTTGCCGCCGAAACTCAGCTAGAACTTAAAACGCAACCGTTTCTATCGCCCCCTAACCGGCAAATATTTTAAAAATAGTTCGAAATATTTGCCCATTATGGACAACATGCTGATAAAATAGATACCCCCAGGTGTCTATTTTGGTTTTCAGCTGAATTTTCAGCTGACCTGAATCCTGGTGTCCGAGATGCGCTGTACCTGGATTCAGACTTCGACGGCGGGATTTTCAAACTCAGACCCCATGAAACCATAAGTATTAACATCCATGAGATGAATTAAAAACCTTCATCTCAGCTCTATTTTGCTCTTGGTCTCATCCATCCAAGGGTTTCCCACAAACCATCTATCCGCCACCGCCTAAAAAAATTAAAAACCCGGAAAAAAATTGCACGCAAATTTCATTTTCATTTGAAACACATTGTTCTTAGTGCAAATGGGTATTATCAAAATAGTGATGTCAGGCTTAAACTAAACCATGGTACGGAAGTGACGATTACAAGACCGACGATTTCAGCCATGATAAACCAGATGGCAGATTTTGAAATATCCTCTATGGTTGTTTCAGCAATTGGAACAGCAATATATAGTGTCGCCCCAACGGGTGGTGTTTCAAAACCAATTTCTGCCGCGACCACAAAAATAATTCCAAAATGGATGGGATCAATGCCTATCGCCTGCACAACTGGAAGCAATATGGGAACGAGCAGGACGATCATTGGTATCACGCCCATAAACATGCCCATAAACAGGATAAACACCAGAATCAGTGTGCTGATAATGATTTTGCTCTGCGTCACCGCAAGCAGACTCTCGGCGATCTGCTGAGGGACTCTGTGTAATGTCAGCACCTCCCCAAAAACCATCGTCGTATAGATGATGATAAATGCAATGCCAGTAAGCTTGGCGGTTTGCGTAATTGCCGCCACCAATTCCTGAAAAGAGAGCGATTTATAGATGAATACACAAACGGCGATCGAGTAAAAGATCGCCACAACAGATGCTTCTGTTGGTGTAAAGATACCGGCATAGATCCCACCCAGGATAATAACAGGTGCTAATATGGCCCACTTGGCGTTATTGATACCTTTCCAGATCTCCCTGACCGAGTTATTTTTTATACGGCTGGTGGTCAGTCCAACTCTCCTGGCATAAATATAGTTTGTTGCAGCCAGCAAAAATGTAATCAGCAGACCGGGAATGATACCGGCGATGAATAGCTTTGTTATCGATACCTCTGCAATGACACCATATAAAATCAATGGGATACTGGGCGGAATAATGACACCAAGACCGCCCGAACAGGCAACGATAGCCCCGGCGTATCCTGCCGAATACCCCTCCTCCTTCATGGCAGGAACCATGATGGAACCAATGGATGCCGTCGTCGCAGGCCCAGAACCGGTCAGTGCTGCGAAAAAAGCACAGGCTGTAATGCTCACCAGACCAAGCCCCCCCGTCATGTGACCGACCAGAATGTTGGCCAGATCCGTAAGTTGTTTTGCAAGACCCCCCTTTTGCATGATCAGCCCTGCCAAAATAAAGCAGGGAACGGCCACCAGGGTGAAATTGTCAATCGACGTATAGGCCATGTCGGCTAACAGCTCTAAAGAATCCCCCTGCATAAGCAAAGCGAGCATGGTTGCCACACCGGCAGCAATAGCAACAGGAACGCCGATGGCAATAAAAAGAAAAAATACAGACAACATCACGGTGACTGAGTTCATAATCCAATCTCCTCTTGCTTGAGCCAATCTTCTGCCGTTTCTTTTAAAAAGAAAATCTGGATAGTTCGAATAGAAAGCGCCAAAAAGGCAACAGGAATAATCGTGTAAATCCATACCATCGAAATTCCTGTGACTGGCGCAGTAAATGGGAATTCAACCATGGAGAACAGCACTCTGACGCCAAATACAGTGAGAATCATCGAGAAAGTGAGCGTTATGATGTCGCTCACAAAAATGATTTTGTTGGAAATTCTTTTTGGGAAAAGCAGAGTGAGATGAGCAACAACCCGGATATGCTCATTTTTTCGTGCCGCCATACTCACGCCCATATAAACAGCCCACACAAACGTAAACCGGGAGATCTCTTCAGCCCACGCAATCGGAAACCTAAAGAGATAACGACTTACCACTTGAATACCCAGGAGAAGCACCGTGGCCGAAAGAGTCCCAATGGCAATGTACTTATCCAGGTTATCAATGAGATAAATAAATTTTTTCACTTTGTTACCCTCCTTGTTCAGTTGAAATAGATCCAATTCGCCGCATTCACGGGACATGCAGGCAAGAAATGGAAGCATAGGCAAGCATAATGACAACGTTTGCATTTGGATATGGCCGAGTCTTATCAGCCATCCTCCTACCCTGAATCCCTGCTGAAAATCGATATATCTTGATGATGTTATTTTCTTTTTTACACCCTGCGACAGAACTCACATCCAATTCTGTACCCATTTAGGATCACAGAACGAGAGGGGAACACCAACCAGATTCCGTCTTAATGCAATCGTTTTCATTTTAGTTCACCCGAGCCACCCTTTAGATTTCCCGGCATGATGACCGGATGATGAGATCCGTATCAAGGCTATATTGGTGTTGTGTCTGTCCCCCCTCTTTGATCATCTTTAACAACACCTCGGTTCCCTTATATGCACATTGATAGCTTGGAACCCGGACCGTTGTCAGTGGGGGGTTGGAAAAGGCTGCCACATCAATATCACCAAAACCGGCAATCGAAATATCATCGGGGACTTTCAACCCGTTTTCATGTGCCGCCCGTAAAGCCCCCAATGCCATATAATCGCCCGCAGCAAAAACTGCAGTGGGGGGGTCTGGTCTTGACATAAGCTTCTGAAAAGCATCTGCGCCATCTCTCAGGCCCGTTTCCGTCTCGATCACGATCTGCGGGTCAAAATCCAAACCCGCAGCTGCCAGCGCGGCGCGGTACCCCAGGAATCTCTTTTGAACCCGTTCGGTTCGAGAAAAGGGGCCAATGATCAGTCCTATTCTCCTATGGCGTAAACTGAGCAGATAATTCATCATCGCCAGGGAGGCTTGATAGTTGTCAAAACCCACGTAACTCAACTCCGAATTCTCAAGCTTTTCCAGCAGGATGACGCAGGGGATATCATATCCTTTCAGCCACTGTTTGAACTTGGCAGCGTTGTAGCCAAATCCGGCCCTGATGATGCCTGCAACTTGCCGCTGGTGGAACTGCATCAACAGCTTGTTCTCAATTTCGTCATCATATTTGCTGTTACCTGCAATGATTGAATAACCAGATTCTTGCAGACAATCCTGTATTCCCAGAAGGGCGGACGCAAAAAGCGGTGTTTTGGCATTCGGAAGCAGCACCCCGATAATCGTGGATTTTTGTCTGACGAGATCACCGGCAACTGAATTGTAAATATATCCCTGCTCCTCAAATGCCTGCAGAATTTTCCACCGTGTCTCGGCTTTTAACATTTCAGGATTATTCAGAGCCCTCGAAACCGTTGTCACAGAAACACCGACAATGTCCGCAATCTGTTTCATCCCTGGTTGATTGGCCATGAATATTATCCGTTATCAAACTGCTGCCGGCACGTGAGGTAGAGAAAGAATGTCTGTCTAAACCGCAAAAAGGGACCTGTTGCATACTTATGTTAACGTTTTCATAAATCGGATGATACATCTTTGTCAACTCTTTTTTGTATTGTCCTTTAATTACTTATACAACGGTGTCAATTCAGATGAAACAATAAACTCACTCTTTACTTAGCTGATTTTATGAATATATTTTACAGTCATTTGCAAGACAAAAGAAATGGGATAGACCATGGGCTGCCGGATCATAAAATCATCTCACTGGATTTAGATGCAAACGTTTTCCCTAATTTGGCAATTTTATGGGACGTTATGGTTTTTATTTTAAATTCTCGCAATTGTCGGATTTTTCATCAAACTCCGTCTCCATCATTCTTCCACGCTGTTTTTGGGACAATTCCCATCAATCAGACCAATTGTTCAAACCGCTGAATCTGGTAACGCAATGCGAGGCCTGGCGGGCAAGATACGGTGGTTAAAAAATCATCGTAAAAGTAAAACCCAGAGGCTTGGAAAACCAAAAATTGCAGTTTATTCGAGAATCTGACCGGCAGAAAACTGGCAACCCGATGTTGGTATAATGTCCATCAGGTGGCGGCCTGTCCCCTGCAAACCCAATAAAACTGGTGATAAATATATGTCGATTGAAAAATAGGGGATTCTGAGAAAAAAGAGGGTAAGTGTCTGATAGGATACAGCTGTAACCAATCGACATAAATGATGCCTTCAATCGATGAGCTAGATCCGGACGATTCTAAAAGACTGATTCCATCAATTACATGAAAAGTAAAAGGAATGCAAATAAAATGGAGTCAGTCTGATCTTCCACAGGAGCTATTTTAGATTCAGATTTTGGTGAGGCAAAACCGATAGCGCGATGTGCATTTAAAGGCGCGCTTTTAAACCTTGAATTCGGACGACTCAAGTCGAAGTACTGTTTTTTAGTCTATATAAAGTCTCAAGTTAATATCCCCTCGTCCGAGCTGTCTTAGCCCAGAAATCTGTATAGATATTTGGATGCAGTAGTTCCGGAGACCGGGGTTGTATCATCAGCTCTGCCACTGATTCTTGGAAGCAATACCGAAGTATCGCTGCCACTATTCCAGTAGATTTTTTATTATTTCGATCAGATTTGAGAAATCTTTAATAGATGACCCAGCAAGGTAAGTTCCATCTCTTGCCGAGATTGCAGCAAGCTTGTTGCTAGTTAAAACAACAAAATTTCAAGTTGTGAAAACAATTCTATGCACTATCTTGAGAATTCCTGCTGACGTACAAATATAAAAATAATAATTTATTGTTGCTTCTTTAACCAAGCGATAACTATACTTGGGTAAAGTAGGTCTATTTCAAAAAAGCTTAATTGCTCATTATCTTCAACACGGTTTTTGAAAAAGCGAAATTCTATCACGTCACCTAATATTAATAACAATGGAGGAAATATGATGCTTAAAAAGGGTGTTGAGAAAAAACCGGCAAACGCTTATTATTCCTTGCTTTAAACGGAAGAACCTCTATAATGGTATTATGATACCCATAAATATCATATAATTAACACAAAAATAGAGGTTCCCCATGCATCATAAGAATA
>JAHJRI010000065.1 GCA_018830885.1 bacterium
CCATAATTGCGCCAATAATGCTGCCCTTGATCGAACCCAGGCCACCGACAATAACGACCACGAAGGCAAATATCAGGTTTTTATCCCCCATGCCGGCGTTCAGGTTCTCTTCGAAACCGGCCCAGATCAGTCCGCCAATGCCGGCAAGCGAAGCCCCGGTTGCGAAAACACCGGTAAAGACCTTTTTTAGATTATACCCCATGGCCTGGATCATATCCGGATTCTCCACTCCGGCCCTGACAATCAGGCCTACCTTGGTCCGGCTCAAAAACCACTGAATGAGTAAAAAACAGAGCAGACCCATCAGGATGGAAAATACCTGGTAACGCAAAATCAGGACATTTCCGACGACGAACGACTCTGAAAACCAGAATGGTGTGACAAACATCTCAGATTCTGCTGAGCCGAAAATCCGAATCAGCTCCACTGCGATAATCCCCACCCCCATGGTGATCAGGATCTGTTTCAGATGGTCGCCGTAGGTTCGTCTGATGATCACCTTCTCCATCAGGATCCCGAGGATGAAATTGACCACAATAGAGGCCAGGATGGCCAGGACGATGGCGGCCAGGTTGATCCAGAAATCCGGGACCGTCACCCAGTTCGGGATCAGGTTGGTGAACAGTTTCCAGCCAACGAAAGCGCCGATCGTGAAAAAAACGCCATGGGCAAAGTTGAGCACATCCATCAGTCCGAAAATAATGGTCAGTCCGGCTGCCATCAGGAAGATCAGGCTTCCCATAGCGATCCCGGAGATGGTAATGCTGGCCCAGGTTGGAAAGTCGATCAGACCGGGAAGGAGCCAGATCAAAAGGAAGGGAATAAACCAACATGCGATGGCCGGCACCTTGATCCAGAAAGGGAGTGTCTTGTCCTGTGTTCGTTCACTCATCGATTACCCTATACCAAGATATTTATGTTTCAGTTCTTCATTCTTCTCCAGATTCTCTATTAAATCAGAATGGACAACCCTCCCATCGTCAATGATATGATAATCATCGCCACATTGGGTGGCCATGTAAAAATTCTGCTCCACCAGGATAATGGTTTCCGTCTTTTTCAACTCGTTGAAAGCGACGATCAGCGCATCCGTCAGGATCGGGGCCAGGCCTTTGCTGGGTTCATCGATCAGGAGCAGCTTGTTTTCATTGACCATGGCACGGGCAATCGCCAGCATCTGCCGCTGACCCCCGCTTAATACGCCCCCTTTTGATTTCCAGAACCGTTTCAAATCCGGAAACAGATCCATCATTCTGTCGCAACGCTCCCGAGTTGTCGGGTTATCTGTCAGCATGGCCAGCGTCATGTTTTCTTCCACGCTCAGATGATAAAAGATCGCCTGTTCTTCCGGCACGTAGCCGACCCCCAGCCGGGCAATCTGAAAAGGCTCCATTTTTGCGATCTCCTGATGGTCAAACTGGATACTGCCGCTTGTGGCGGGGTAAAGCCCCATGATGGTTTTCAGGGTGCTGGATTTGCCGGCCCCGTTTCTGCCCAGCAGGGTGGTGACGCGACCGATCTTCACATCCAGTGTCATTCCCTGCAGAATATGGTGCTGGCTCATATAGGTCTGAACATCGGTCATGGCCAGGATTGATTCATGCTTCATATGCCTTCCCCAGATAAGCAGCCTGTACCTGCGGATTTTGCATAATGGCCTCCGGTGTATCGTAGGCGATAAGTCCTCCGTCCTGCAGCACTGCAATTTCGTCCGAGAGCCGGATGATCATGTCGATCTTGTGTTCCACCAGCATGATGGTCCGGTTCCGTTTGTTCCGCAGGTCCTCCAGCAGGTCCAGAATGGCGGGGACCTCTTCAACGGACATCCCCGCTGTCGGTTCATCCAGAAGCATGACCTCCGGATCCATCCCCAGCAAAATGGCGATTTCCAGTTTGCGTTGTTCACCATGACTCAGGCTGGCTGCCAAATGATTCCATTTGCTATCCAGCAGCATCTGTTCCAGGATAGCGTAAGCCTGATCTTCGATATCGGGAAAATCGCTACTCTTTTTCCAGAAACACCAGCTTCTCTTTGCCGTGTATTGCACCGCCAGACAGACATTCTCCAGAACCGTGAGATTCGGGTAGAAGGATGCCAGCTGAAAGGAGCGGCCAATGCCACGCTGGGCGGTTTCTGCGACGCCCAGTTCGGTAATGTCCTCCCCCTTGAAATGGATGGTGCCCCGGGTAGGCTGGTATTGTCCGCTGATCAGGTTGAACAGGGTGGTTTTTCCTGCACCATTGGGACCGATCAGGGAAACGAACTGGTTCTGGCGAATATTCAGCGTGACCCCATCCACGGCGGTATTGCCGCCAAAGCTGATTGTCAGATCTGTCAGCTGGATTACCCCCGGCTTCTCATTTTGCATAGGTTTTTCAATCAGAATACAACCCGTCGATTTCCCCATCAAGGGGGATCAGGCTGTGAATCGACCCATCCCCGTCAATCGATACGATTGCTGGTTGTAATATTTTTGCGGATACCGCCAGGTTTGCGGCATCCGCTGATAGTGGGTCAGGATACTATTTGTTTTCGATAGGAATATTCATCTCTGCAGCACTGATGACTCGTTTCAGGACCGGAACGCCATAGTCCACATCAGGCAGGTTTTTGGAGACGAAATGATACATGTCCTGGAGCGCCTGGTGATCCTCTTTGCGGAACTGCATCTCACCCTTGGGTGTCTCGAAGGTCATTCCTTCCATGGTGGCAATCAGTTTTTCCGTATCCACGCCCTGTGCTTTTTTGATCGCTGTCACCACGGCACTGGCAGCTGCCATTCCGCCGGCAGTGAAGAAGTCGGGGGGGCTGTTGAAACGCTTCATATGTTCCTTCACCAGCCAGTCATTCATAGCATTTTGGGGGATTTTGTAATAGTAATAGGTCGCACCTTCCATATTCTCCCACCGTGCATAAGCTTTCAATGCCGCCAGGATGTTTCCTCCGGTAAAGAAATCAATGCCTTCCCTTTCCATCGGCTGCATACGTCGAATTTTACCGAGTGGATCGCCACCGCCGGCCCAGATCACGAAAACGACCTTATCACCTTTGTATTCTTTGAACTTGTTGACGATACGACTATAAGGGGCACTGAAATCGGTGGTATTGAAAGGCAGGAGCTCCTCACCCAGGTAGATGCCGCCCATCTGTTCAACGCCGAGCTTAAACGCGTCGGCACCGCTTTTACCAAAGGCGTAATTCTGGGCCAACGACATGGCATAGGTTCCCTTCTTGACCCGTGCAATGGCATTTGAAATCCCGTCATGGTAGGAATTCCGTGCTGTACGGAAGATGTAGCGATTCCAGTCCTGGCCCGTGATGCTGGCGGCTACGGCGGGTTCAACGATCAGAATCTTCTTGAACTGTTCGGCTACCGGCAGACAGGCAGTCGCAACACCCGAGGAGACCGGTCCCACAGCCAGATCCACATCATCATCCTGGAAAAGGGATGTCAGTACCTGTTTGCCAACTGCGGGTTTTGTCTGGGTATCCCTTTTCAGGACCACGATTTTTTGTCCCAGCACCTCCATGGTACCATTGGTCATGTATTCCAGTCCCATTTCAAAACCAGTCACCGTCTGATTGCCGTAGACCGCCAAAGGTCCGGAAAGACTGCTGATGATTCCCACCTTGATGTCTTTGGCCAGTGCTGCACCAGAGCCTAATGTCAGTAAACATAGTCCGATCGTCAATTGAATGACCAGGAATTTCAACGATTTTACGCTCATGCTCTCTCCTTTTCTGTTGGGTTTGGGGTACCTAGCGACATATCAATTTTTTAAAAAACGGTCAGCAGCTGTTTTCAGATGTATCATCTCCAAACGATCTGTCAACCGGAATGACATCCTTTGAATCAGCAATGTCCGGTCAGGTTTTTGAAATCCGGTAAAGACCATTTGACTCTACTGAAAACTTCGATTGACTGGTCCTGAAGTGCAAAATCCTAACCGGACAATGATGCTTTCCTAACCGGACAATGATGCTTTTGAATGGGTAAATCTGTGCCAGCGCGAAACCCGATGAAGCATACGTTGAATGATTCGGATGTCATCGCTTTGCCGCAGTCATTGAACCATGCTTGCATCTGCAATAACAGGACCATGATTCAAACGACCCGTTGGTTGCCATCATTCCAGAAAAGGTGGTTTAATTCAACTGTAAAACAGATTCTGACCGAAGCCTGCGCCGAAAACCCGAAACGGAAACAGACCACATGCAGGTTCTGCTGCCGGTAATGGGTTGTGGGTCAGATGGGGTATGCGCCCGAAATACTGTACCTGCAGCAAGCTGCGGGAGTCACGCGTCATTCCGGTGAGAGATGGCGTCCAGAAACAGGATTGACCGGGTTCAGGATCGGTGTCCGGGAAAACAGGGCACGGTTTGCGAGAAGCGACACTGGCAGCTTTGAAGAGCTATTAAACCCGGGCTGCGCAATAAAACGATTTGACAACCTCAAACGTCTTCGATAAATGAAAAAGGACCCAAAAAATGTATCAAATATTCTACACTGTAGCTTCCCTGAGACAAATTGATGAAGAAAACCAACCTGGAAAAAAACATAGAGAACCTGACACGGGATCTCGAATTGTTCAATCTCGTTTTTGACAGCTTTGTCAACGGCGCCATTATCACCGACGCCGAAGGCAGAGTCACACACCTGAACAAACCCTATGGCGAGTTTCTCGGAATTGATCCCGGAAAATATATTGGCAGGCACTGTACTCAGGTCATCGAGAACACGAGGATGCATATTGTTGCCAGGACCGGGATCCCGGAGATCAACCATTCACACCTGATCAAGGGACAAAATATCCTGGTTCACCGGATTCCCATCAAGAAGGAGAATCGGGTGATCGCCGTTTTCGGGTTGGTCATGTTTCAGAATATGCGGGAAATTACCGAGCTTGCAGAAAAAACCTCGTTGCTGGAATCCAAAGTCAAACTATACGAACAGGAACTTCGTCTTTACCGTTCCACCCGCTATACCCTGGACAGTATCATCGGGAAAAGCCCAATCATCAGTGATTTGAAGAATGAAGCCCTGAGAGCCACCTCAACCGATTTTCCCGTCTTGATCACCGGAGAGAGCGGGACCGGCAAGGAACTGTTTGCCCAGTCGATCCACCATGGCAGTACCCGGAATATCTATCCGTTTGTCCGTATCAACTGCGCTGCCATTCCGAAGGATCTGCTTGAATCCGAGCTGTTCGGCTATGAAAAGGGGGCGTTTACCGGGGCAGATTCACGCGGAAAACCTGGCAAATTTGAACTGGCGGATCATGGAACCATTTTTCTGGACGAGGTGGGCGATCTGCCACTGGAGATGCAGCCGAAACTGTTGCGAGTCCTGGAAGAAAAGGAGTTTGAGCGAATTGGCGGCAACAGGATCATCAAGTCCGATTTCCGCCTGATCGCGGCGACCAATCGCAATCTTGAGGAGTTGATGGATCAGAAACTGTTTCGGCAGGATCTGTTTTACCGCATGAACGTCATTCCGTTGAGTATTCCACCCCTGAGGAAACGCAGAAACGATATCTGGCCACTGACATTGCATCTTCTGAAACAGATGGCGACAGAGATCTTCCCCGGAGGTGTTTCGATCGATCCGGAAGTGAGACAGGCGTTTCTCAATTACCACTGGCCGGGAAATGTGAGGGAAATTCAAAATGTCCTGGAACGGGCGCTGACATCCCTGGATGGCACAACAATCCAGTTGCACCACCTGCCATTGCATCTTTATCGGCAGAGCAAAAACCAGACAAACAGACAGACTGTTCTCAGAGGGGTTTCCGCCAGGGCGGAAAAAGAGGCGATTATTGAAACACTGAAGGAGACGGGTAATAATAAAACCCATGCTGCAAATCTGCTGGGTATTCACCGGACCCTGCTCTATAAAAAGATGAATCGCTACGGCATCCCGCACCATTAGTCATCAATGCGGGTCTGAACTCCGGAGCAGGGCACCTGTGTTCACAACCCCTGGGTGAAACCAGCAAAACGGGGGTTTAAACGACCTTTGGAGGAGGTGTATCCTATTTGATACAGGATCAACCGGAATGATTCCCGCGGTCAAGCCCTGTTTAACGATGAATTCATTATGACGCGGGCCTGGAACGCCTTTATGAAGATATGGAACAAGCACCAGGTCATACCGGGACGGAACACAAACCGGGTGGCTTTATAATTGCAGAAATTCTCGCTGTTGCCGTTGCTGAGACCCGGTTTGGACTGAAAGTCATCAACCACGCCATTTCAGCTGAAGCTGAGGGAAAAATACGGTCATTTACCACAGTACCGGATTTGTCAGGAGCACTCCGGCTTTGAATCAGATTCCGTTTAAACCATCACCGCCCGTTCGCTCGGGAAAATGCATCAACTAACCACATATGAGCCTTCGCCCTGTCAATAGACAAAATAATACAGGGTCAAAATAACAAGTTGTTGTTCTTTTGACTGAATATCTTTGTTCCTTAGTTGATCGGTTTTCAGTTCCGACTTGAATTCATGCTTTAGGGTGTTCCGCCTAAACACATATTGAGGGTATTTGTTCTCCAGTAGAGGAGATCCCTAGAATTAGTATCATAACCTTATACCGTCTTGTTCAAAAGAAATGGCTCGGTAGATCCGTCCAGTTAGGGTCAGGATCGGGTAAGGTGCGGATTGAAAATCGATTTCATAAAGATCAAAGTCGTGTAATCGGGTGGCGGCAGTCCAATCAAAAGTTCAGGCTATCTCCACTGTGTCCGGGAGCAACATCAAAGTCGAATCGTCGCTTTATTGTTTTCCTTTGCTCCGTCTGGCTTGACGTTGAATGGATTCCAGTTAGACGCATGGACTTCCCGCCACGGTCATGTCCAGTTGATGAATTTACCAAGGTTGAAGAACTTTCTCCGTTTCAGCATGAAATAAACGGTTCGTCCGATTTTATGGGACATGATCGTCATGGCTTTGGCTTTGCCATGCTTTTTGGACAGAACCTCAATGCGTTGTTTGACTTCGGGAATTTCTCTCATCATCAATACGACGGCTTCGGCGAAAGCCCATCTGAGATGAGCATTCCCGATTTTGGAACCACTGGTACCGTAGATCTTGCCGGCGGATTCCTTTTTACATTTAACCAACCGTGCGTATGATGCGAATTTTTGTACGGACTCGAACCGGTTGATGTCATGAATCTCATACAGGATGACCATTGACAGGATTCTGCCGACACCAGGAATGGACTGGAGAATCATGACACTGTGATAATCATGATGTTTGGCGGTTCGTTCCACATATTTTTCGACGGATTCCAGCTCTTTTCCATAGTAGTCAATAAGGCCGATATCCATGTCGATTGCTCTTTGAACGCTTTTATCGGCGAACATCTCTTTGGTCTGATCACGGACATACTTGTTTTTCAGATTAGCATTCAATCGAGGCAAATTGTACTGGCTAATGGTATTAGACACATGGGCCATCAGTTCGCTTTTCTTCCGATTCAAATGGGTTCGGCGCCTCAATAGATCTCGGGTTGATCTCATTTTTTTGGGATAGACATAAGCCTGGGGAAGCATGCCGCCCCTGAGGAGTGTGGCAATTTTCAAAGAATCGATTTTATCGTTCTTGGCTTTGCCTCCATGGATCGCCCGCATGTATAGGGCATGACCCAGAACAAAGGGGATATTGTGGTCTTCGCAGAAGTCAGCCAACCAGTACCAGGTGAACATACACTCGGCAGTCACCACGATATCCTCCAGATAGGGATCAATCAGTTCCTTGAATTGATCCGGCATTGCTTTAATGTTTTTGTGAATGACAACCGTTCCTTGCTGATTTAGGATGCAGACGTACATTTTTTTGGAATGTAAATCGATGCCGCAATAGTACCTGTGTTGTTTTGTATAAAAGTTCATGGCCTTCTCCTTTTATGAGTTTTGAAATATTCGACAAATAGATCTTAACGAATAGGAGGAGAAGGCTCAAACAGTATCA
>JAHJRI010000066.1 GCA_018830885.1 bacterium
GTAGCACCGTTTTTCGGCTTGGCCTTGACAAGACCGGCCGACCGACGGATTGGTTTTACTAAGCAAAAGCGATAACCCCAAAGTCAGATTGGTATTTTCATTTTACTTCCCCGTTTTCATAGGATTTTTGACAGAACCTTTATTAGAATTTGCAGTGAAGTGAAAATTCAATAAAGACCTGATCTCCCCCATTCGTGCGGTATCGTCCATCAATTCCCTCCGGCGCGTCCAGCGGTCGTCCAGATATTCACCTCCCTCATCAACCGCTCTTTACAAAATGGAATTGAAGCCAATTTCATGGTTTTAAGCCAAATGAACGATATACACCCGAATTGTTACAGACGCTTCCGGAAAATACACTGTTGCACAATTCCCAACCCCCCGCCAAACACGGATAGATAAAACAATTTCTGGCTCGTTCCCCTGCTGCCTGACTCTCCATTTTGTCTCCCCTTCCCACAATCCGGCGCTTAACGCCATCGATCCCGACAACAGGTATCAATAGAGGACTTCCGGTTTGTCGGGGGTTGGTGAGAGTCCCTGAGCCCAACCAATATAATTCCGTATTGCGGGATTATTTTTTATTTAATTTCGTATAGTAGAACTTCGAATGATTAACTTGTCAACCATTTTTTTGGGGGAAATGTGTTTTGCTTCTGACTGTATGCCTGTTTATTGACGTTAGGGCACCTTGATTCATTAAAATTATCTAGCCGCACCAAAGGGTTGATCTTTCAAGCAACACCCGAGTCCATCCAACCCTTTGATGCTTGATGAGTTCCAGTTAATCAAGGTGCCCGAAATTCTTAATGCACTGGCCTAATCGACTTTTTTAAATTTTCGAGGGTGGCTGAACAAACCGGCAAGCCTCCCTTTGCTTCTCCCAATTCCCACTCTTCCATTCGAATGGATAGTCCCAGGGGTCTGGTAGTAACCGTGTTTACAGGCAGCATAAACAGCTGACACCAAAAGGTCCGATGTTTGGATGCCATTTGTCCTGGAACCTCAAAGATTAATAACCATCAGGAAATGAAAATAATGACAACGCACGGTTAAGAGCGATACTGGATGTCTATTATTCTTTATCAGGCCTGCCATGGCTGAAATTGGCCTGCTGGTAAAAATGGAAGGTTTGTGATTTTGGTCCTGAGTCCCCTCCGAAAAGTCAAAAATTACCCTCAACCGTTATTCCAGCGAAAACAGGAATCCGGTTAAAACATATACATCTGAACCGCGGATCAAGTCCGGGGGGACAATATTTTGGCTTATCGGAGTGGACTCAGGGGGTGACCAAAATCATGTGGGGCAATTTCGAATTTCGTTTCAACAAAAAAAGCTGTGTCTCTCCCGTCATGCCCACGGAGGTGGGCATCCAGGTGTATTTCACAGTTTATACGCCTGGACACCCGCCTGCGCGGGTGTGACGAACGACCCACAGGATTTTGGTGCCCCCGACTCCGTTCTCGATTTGAAATTATATCCATTTAGGTGTAAAGGAGAGTCAGACCTAAGCGTTTCCTTAACCCTGTCTGATAAAACGTACTTAAAAAGGAGGAAAAATGAGCGACACCAATGTGTTGGACAAGACACACCATTTCATTTTGAAGCGGATGGTGGACACGGGGCAGGCACCGCATTATACGGAGATTGCGGCCGAACTCGGCCTTTCACCCGAAGAGGGGCGAAAAACAATGCACCAGCTTTTTGAATCCGGGGTTTATGGATGGCTGTATCCCAATACGGATTTTATCGCCTCGTATGCCCCCTTTAACAATCAACCCACTCAGTTTCGGGTTACCATTGACGGTGAACAGAAGTGGTTTGCGCAGTGAGCTTTTGAATCGCTGGCGGTCAGCTGGCTATTTCCGGGGAAAACGGTTCGCATCGACTCCCCGTGTCTCGACTGTGGTGAACCGATCACTATCGAAATGAAAGACGGTAAAATTCTCAGAGCCGATCCGGCAGACGTGATCGGTTATGTATCGGTTCCCGTTTCAAAGTGGCGAAAAGATGTGGCCTACGCCTGAAGCACGATGGTTTTCTTCCGGTCGGAAGAACATCTGAAAAACTGGGCCCAATACGATCCTGCTGCAAAAGATGGAATCTCTTCACTGGAGGGGTTGCTGGCAATGTTCTCAACCAGCATGTTCAAAAGGAGACTGGATACTGACTATATCTCGAACATGAAAACCTATCTGGGTGAACTGATCAGTGAAATCGGCAATTTTAAAGGCCTGGGCGTCTATATGAAATCCTAGGGATCAAAAACCATTTTCCCTGCAACACTGAACATGGAGCGGTTTTGCTGTAGTTGATATGGCAAAGCCTCTCCTGCTACTCTCAACGGTCTGGTTTATATTGGTATTCACCTGTTTATTGGCGTTGAAAACCCGTCTGATCAACATATTATTTTCCCCTTATTCCCCTACCAATAGAAGCTCTAAGCCTGGAAAACGGCCATAA
>JAHJRI010000067.1 GCA_018830885.1 bacterium
ATTGTATGAGCAAAGCGAGTTTTGGGCTCTCAGCGAAGCAAGTTTTAGATCATCTTGAAACGGATCCGCAATTGAAACGGGTCCATTGCAGACACGGGATTTAAAGCTTAACTAAATGGCATTGCCTAAATATATGCCTTGAGCACTTTCAGTGTGCGGGGCATATCTCCTGGTTTCACCTCCATGGTAATCGTTGACTGGTACCCTTTTTCCTTGAGGAGCGCCAGAATGCGGGGATAGTCCACGATACCGTCCCCAAGTGCCAGATGAAGGTCATCCTTGACACTGTTGCCCCCCAGATTGTCATGAACATGAACATGGGCAATCTTGCTGAAAACGTTTTCCATAAAACCAAAGGCGGTATTTTCCTTTGACAGCAGTTCACCGTGCCCGATATCCATTGTCATCCTCAGGTTAGGGATCGCCTCGAAAAACATGCTGAAACTGTCATGCTGGGCCGAAAGGTTTTCAAGGCACAAAACCAGCTCACATGTTTCAGCAAAATCTACCAGTTCGGCCAGCATCTCTATTTTAGCCGCAATGACCGAGGCGTCGGTCCAGCGTTTGTCCATCCAGAAGTGCATGGTCCCCTTGTGAATATCCAGGTCTGCCGAATAGGCAATGAGCTGTTTGAGCCTGGGTAAGAAATTTTCCCGCAGGTTTTTCAGATCATTGGGGTTTCCTTCATTCGGGTAGTGAGCAAGAAAGTACATGTCATATGAGGCCTTCAGTTCACGAAGAACCGCTATATCTTCCTTGACCCTGACAGGGTCATCGATATTGATTTCAGCAAATGGGTACCCCAGCTTCCCCACTTTATTGATCTCCGCGATCGTATGGGCTCTGCCACCGACAGTAATCATCGTTGTACCTCATTAAAGATTAATCGAAACAACTCTGGGAACCGGTATTCGATCAGTCCAGCAGGAATAACCGTCCGCTGTCTTAAACATTAAATCTGAAATTAATAATATCCCCATTGACCACCGGATAGGTTTTCCCTTCCAGGCGCACGGTTCCTTTTTTTCTTGCATTCTGATAAGAACCGACCGCCATCAGGTCCTCATAGTAGAGAACCTCCGCCCGGATGAATCCTTTTTTAATGTCGGAATGGATAACGTCAGCAGCGTCCACAGCCGCCGTCCCTTTGCTGATAGTCCAGGCCCTGACTTCATCCTCACCGACCGTGAAAAAGGAAATCAGACCCAGAAGATCGTACGATTTCTTTATCACCCGGTCCATGGCCGGATTTTCAATTTCAAATTCCTTGAGGAAATCCCGGGCCTCTTCTTCGGACATCTGTGCCAATTCGTGCTCCAACCGCCCCCTCAATACGATATACTCTTCCTTTCGTGTCGATTCGTCGGTTTCTGGGGGGTTTACGTCTTCATCCCCGTTATTGAAAAGGACCAGCAAGGGTTTGGCTGAAATGAAGGTGAACCCTCTCAGCAGAGGGGCTGCTGAGAGCTCTGGGTTCTCTCGGATGGGGATTTCCTGTTCCAGCGTTGCATGACAGACTTCCAGCAGGGCGTACTCTTCGCTGTTAAACTTTTTCCCCCTCTGTTTCTCCAGTTTCAGCGTCTCCAGTCTTTTTTCCACAACGATTAAATCCGCCAGTACCATTTCCTGGTTGACAAAACGGATATCTGCCGCCGGGGTGGGGCTTTCGAGACCATAACCGGTGAAGTTGCGGACAACATGAATCAAGGCATCACAGTCGCGGACCTGCGTCCAGGTTGTCTGATCCTTTTTCCCGCTCAGCCGTCCCGGGAGGAAATATTCCACCTGGGCAAAAATGGTCTTCCGGGGTCGATACATCTCACTCAGGATATCCACCCTTGAATCCGGGACCTTAACGGTACCAACCCGGTTGTCAGATTTGTTGTCACCGTCAGAAAAATTCTTTGTTAACGTTTCAAAAACAGTTGTTTTCCCTGATGCAAGCAGACCAATAATTCCCAGTTTCATTTCTTTCGTTCCTGTTTACAGCGGCAATTTTTCAGCCGATCATTGCCGGTTCAGTGAATAGTTCTATCATTCCGCTGTCCACAGCAAAATGAGTGCGTTATCTCATTATTATCAGAGGAAATGAAAATTGAACACCATCAATCTCTGTTGATTCCTGCACGGCTCATGTGGAACCCTGAAACCATTCTCCCCCCTGGGGAAGAGACAATGATATCATGCATGAATATGAATTTCTTGTAGCGCTGGTTTTTCTGGTTTATAATCAAATACAGACTCTCGAAACAAATACGTCCCGAAAGCATGATCCCCGATTTAAGCATTGATGCTTACCCAGAAGCAACGGGAGGGATATCAAGGCAGGAGCCGGTCATCTGGCCAGGGAGATGGATTTTTTCTAAACAGGGCAGAAGAGCAACCAATCAGAGAATATGAAAGAGCGCCGAAAAAACAAGCGATGGGTATTGAATACAACCTTCAACGCCTATCGGGAAAATCATGACCGAACCGCCAGTCATCTGGCAGACATTTCAACAGACGGGATGATGTTGATCAGCAAGCATCCGGTTCAAACCAGTATCATCATGCCATTGAGAGTCGAAGTGACTGACGAGGTGAGCCCGGACGGGGAGCTGAGAATCACCACCCAGGTCGTGAGATGCAGCAAAGATAACCATATTGATGATTACCATACCGGCTGCAAACTCATTGATCTGTCCAACAGCAGCCTGGAAATGATCCAACGGATGATTGATCTCTATCATATCGAATAGTCCCCTCTCCAGGAGGATAGTTCCGGCTAAGTGTCCAGCCATTGCTGAAGGTCCATCACCTTTTTTGTAGATAGCGTCAGCTTTACCGTAGAGCCCCCGACAATTGTCGCTTTTTCAATATCACCATCTGAAATAAGCTCTTCTCTGCTGGGATTCCAGATAATCAGGTGCCCTTTTTTAATGAGCGCGTGGAGTGTGTCAACCAGCCTGTTTTCCGGTGTGTTGAGGATAACCTGAAAGGTCGCTTGGTTCACAGATATCAAAGCGTCTGTATCCAATTGATGTTGCTGGTTTTTATTTCTAGCCATGGTCTGTTTGGACAATGTGAGAAAAACCCTTTCGGCAGACACACACAGGCTGCATCCAATGCCAGAACGATATCCATTGGATTTCAGTCAGAATTGATAACATCCGCGATATTTTGTATGATACCATGCAACGAACCGGAATGGTCCGCGATAAAAACAGATAAATGAGATTGGTTTCAGAATATTGTCTGATATTTGCATATTTCTGAGCGACGGACCTTTTACCGGGAATTGGATCTGCGTCTTATCGAAAATTATAAGCCCTTTGCCTCATTTTTACAATTTGTTTTCAGACCCATCGCAAAGGGCGTCTCCGACACACCGTATTCGCAGGTTCCCAGATTCCTTTTCTGGTTAATGAACCCGTAACCCAGACAATAATCAATGAACACAGATCAGGCGGAAATAATATCCGGAACAAATCCGGGGACCCGGCGGCTGCGTGGCAAACCCCCATGCCTGAACCGTTACTGGACCTGCATGCTGTTTCTTATTCTCCTTTTAAGTCAATACGCTTGTAACGAGCCGAGGGATCGTTCCTCCTACAGTGGCTCAGACAAGTCGTATGCCCGCGTTTCGGTTCATGTTGACGATCAATTGGCGGCCAGACAATTCCGTTCCAGTCAACGGCATCTGAACGTATCCGCCTTGCCGGCACCAACCGGCACAGCCCTCATCATTGCAGTGGACGCAGGGACCCCCTTTTCTGAAGACTATAACAGTATCCAGGGCTTTTATGATAAACAGCTGGTTGACCTCACCACATCCACGGTCACCCTCACATTACCCCTCAATACATCGCTCCAGTTGTTCGAGTACACGTTCAACCCGTCCTATTCGCTCAACAACTTGAACAGCACGAACTATCCTGTTTTTACCAAAGCCGTTCTGGGCCCGTTTACCCTGACCGGAACGACCACAACCATCGCACTTGATGCCAACCTTGCATATGCTCTCAGCGGTCCATTTGCTACAGTCTGGAATAACGGTTCCGCCAATATTGAGATCGAGCATGACAACGGTAAGATCTATTATATGTATGAAACAATGAATTGGCAGACACTGGCAGGCACCAACTATGTCTTCGACCCGGTATCCCGCACGTTCACCGCAGGACAATTTCCCAAAAGCGGGTTTGAGTTGATCGGCGGCGAATGGATCGAGCGAAGCAGTCGTTCACCGACCTCCACCTTCGATCGCGTCGATCATGACAACTATACCGTCTACTACAGAAATCCTGATTTTTCGGCGACCCTGATCGGAATTATTGACCTCCCGTTTCAAGGCTTTGAGGGAAACCCCAGCGGAGACAGTAGTGACAAGGACCAGCCATTCATGGAGGCCCATGATTTCAGCAGTGGCGCCCTGGGATACGCTTTAGAGATCCACGGGCAGACAGAAGCGGAATACCGCCTGGAAATGATCGCAGAATCACACGATTGCAGCAAGACCCAGTTCACTTCCCTGGGAGGATTTATCAGTTTTCATACCAGCAGCGAATTCACCTGCCAGAATCAGGGCGACGGCCCCTGCCTCAGGTTTGACAGTTATACGCCCGGACAGATCAGCGGCAGCATCATTGAGGTCATTCGAGATGACCAGTACAACATTATCAGCCAGACACCGGCCGGCACCTGGGAGATTAAAAACATTCAGACTCGTGAAATCCTTTTCTTTTACCCGAACAGCACGGCTTATTACCATGACGGGGCATGGGCGCCGTTCTGGTCCGTTATGGATGGCAAGGTCTGGGAGGGATACCACCCTGCGGGTGGACAAGCTGAGGAGACCATGGTTTTTATAACCTTTAATGATATCGCCATTTCCGACTATCAACGCTTTCTTCAGGCAGCTCCGTCTTCCTTTTTTGTCGACGACTATATCGAAGGCGGGGACGACAGCTGCAGCAGTTCCCAGAACTGGGGACAAGCCATCTGGGGAAACTTTACCTGGGGTCCTTAGGCGGGTGTCAGGCATGAATTGGTTACCAGCCCCGCTGAGCTCAGGGAATCCATACTGAATCCCTGCCCATCAGGTTTTGCTTGATTTTTTTAAGACTTTTTCACATTGACACGATGCTGTTTTTTTTATGTGAACCGATTTAACACCGGACAGAAAAAATGGAAAATCACGAACTCGTCAAAAAAGTCGAACACCTCGACAAAAAGCTCAAACAAATGGAGCAAGAACATCTGGATCTGCCGATCCTTACGCCGTTACTGACCCAGCTCAAAAAACATTATTCCCTGCGGCTGATTTTAAGCCTGGGAATCCTGACCCTGGCACTTTCCGCGATGGTCTATGCCACATCCCTGAATAAACCCTTTAATTTCAGTGATGGCCAGGTGGCATCCGCATCCCAGGTCAACGATAATTTCGATAAGCTTTACGATCATGTCAACAGTCACTTTCACCCGGGCTTTCCTGATGGATTCGGTGGAGATGTGGTCAATGCGTATATTGATAGCAGCACGCCATATAACGTCGGTGCCGGCCGGACACTTTACATCACCTCAGCCACCAGTTTAGCAACAAGTAATCCGCAATTCATTACCGCCGGAGGCGTCAAGTATTATTCTGTTGCCATGATGGGGGGAAACCTGGTCCAGGGATTACCGCTGGTTTTTCCATCCAGTACCACAATCCAGACCGACACTGCCGATGGTATCAATTTTACCGGAATCGAGGTAACCAGCGGGGTCTCTATTGTAAATCAGGTGATAACAAGCAGCGCGTATAATGTTCCGGCAGGCTCACGCTTGTTTATTCTCAGCATGCACCGTGACGGAATGAGTGTTACGCCGAATTTGGTGATTGATGCTGCTATCAGTGTGGGTTGTGCCAACATGAATGATGCCTGTATTCCGAACATGTCACTGCCTGTCATCGTCGATGAGTCAATTCCCATAACCAGCGATGGTGACAACATCAACATTACCGGATATCTGGTGCCAATATATTAGAATGAATTCCCCGTAATCGATAGTTTTGAAAAAGGTGTGAAAATAACACTCAACGGATTGAGGATTTCCTTACCCAGATCTGTAAACGGAATCTGGAGTTTATAAACGAATAACGAGGACACTTGGCATCCAGAAAACTGATACTGATTTTCGTGTTCCTTTCTTTCGGCTGGACTGTTTTCGCCCGGACAACCGAGAAGATCAGGCTCTCTCCCATCCTGCAGATCTGGAACGCCGAAACCCAGGAACTGGAGTTCCTGTTCAATATCGTCAACAAGAGCGATCAAGCCGTTGATCTTTCCTATATTGTGTACTTCAACAGCCGACAGGGCAAGGGATGGCAGGATCAGCCCACAGTGAGACTGGAGGCCAACAGTTCCCAGCTGACAAAAATGTCATATAAGCTGAATGCCATTCGGGTTGGCGATTTCATCAGTACGACGGTTATTCTTTATGGACCTGACTTCAGTGGACATATTGACGAAGAAAATCAATACTTCGAAGTCACTGCGGTTGAAGTCTTACCGGGAGGAACCATAGAACTGGATTTTTCCGAAGAACTCCCCAGAAAACAGTCGGTGCTGGTACCGGAAGACACCATGTCCCGCATCGTTAGACAGCTGATCGAACCCGGAGAGCAAACACTGCCCGGGAAAAAGAAATCTGGCGCGGAAACAGAGAAGAAAAAGATCTTCATGTCGGTGTTATCAACCCTTCCGGTCGATCAAACCCGTAAAGTCGAACCGGAAACCCCGATTACAGTGACACTCAGCGAACCTATCGCCCGGGAAAGCGTGACCCCTGAATCCTTTTTCCTGTTGACAGCTTCCGGAAATATGAAAAACAGGAAGGTCGAAGGAACCCTTGTGATCACAGAGCGTCAATTATCATTCGTTCCCCAGGCAAAGCTGCAGTTCGGGGCACAATACCAGGCTGTTCTGTCCAACAGGGTCCGGTCACAGGCCGGTAACACAATAAAAAAGACATATACCTGGCAGTTTGAGGTCAAAAAGATACCTGTAGCCAAGCTTTTCGGCCCGGCCAAGCAATACCTGAAGGTCCAGATGGTTTCACCACGCGTGAAGGGCCTCAATATCCTGACAGACACGAAGATCCAGCTTAAACTGAGCGGAATCATCAACCCCGAGACGGTCAATCAGGAATCTTTCTATCTATCCTGGAAAGGTGGAAAAGTGGAAACAGAATTTAAGACTTCCAGGGACCAGATTACGCTCACGCCCAAAAAACCACTTGAAAATGGCGTCGTATATACGGCTGTTGCCACGCCCGGAATCAAGGACGAGACCGGAAAAAGTCTGAAAATGCCCATCAAATGGCAATTTCAGACAAGGGCGGCTATCGAATACCCGGAAACCGAAGATCCAAACCTTCTCATTTTCAGCCCATCCCATGAGCCTGTCAGTTATGTCAAGGAGACGCAGGGCATCCTGAAAATCGGCATCACGGCTTTTTCCAGTGTTTTGCATGCCGATGTCAACGGTGTAACCGTTTCCATCCCTCAGGATAGCCAGGTTGAATTCGAACTTCCCTACATCCTGAAAAGCAAGTCGACGCCCTTTGAGATTACTGCTTACACCAACCAGGGAAAGGCGAGGAAGAAATTTGTCATCCATTTTGGGGAAAAACCGAAACCCCGGAAACCGCCATTTCAGCTCATATCGATTCTGAGTGCCGTGCAGGTGGATAACCTGAACAATAGACCCTCCGGCTCCAGTGACATCGTCACCGCCACCAAAGGGGTTTTGACCATCGTTCCACAATATGAATTCAAGATCAGGGATCAATCCGTGCTGCGAATCAAGGGCATTCTGCTCAGGGAGAAATATGCCAAAGATGAATATCAAAACAGGGAGACTTCCTATTCACAGGCTGCCATTGAGTGGGAAGAGAGAAAGACCTTCCTGGGTACCGTGACAGCTGGAGTCGGCTGGAATTTCATCCGGATGAACAACAATAACTTTATCGGTGAAAACGGCATTTCAGAAGAGACGTTTTTCAGCAGCACGGTTAAGGACAAAACGAGCAAAACCGGCGGTTGGGAGATCGGTCTGGAATATAAAAACAAGGATGCCACAGCTGATGCAGCCAATATCGATAACGAGACCGACGGAACCGAAGTCACACTCAGCGGAAGTGTCAAGTTCGGGTTGGGATCAGTGGATAACAAGACAAAAATCAGTTACTCCGTGAATGATGCCGTCGGTAAATACCAGGACTATACATCTGCCTCCGCTGCATATACCATTTCAGCCCCAATCGGAAATTTCACCCCGTCATTGGGATATACATATAAGTTCAAACAGATGAAGATTTTTAACCCGACGGAAAACGCAAGGCCGGAATACGGTTCAGGATCGATTTCCGCCAAGGTTAAATACAAACTGTTTCCCAGAACATCATTCACACTCGACTACAAGAGTAAAGATCAGGTTTCGAATCTGGCGAATTCGACCTATACCGTGAATACTGTTACATTGTCAGTAATCCAGATTTTTTGATGAAAACCCTTTACTTTTGTTGATTCAGCAGGCATCTGGCAGGCCTGAGATGGCTTTTCTCGATCTTCGTTGTGCTTGACACGACATGGATATCGGGTTGAAAAGAAAAAGTCGCCAGGATGGTTCACAAAACGCCTGAACCCGCTAATATAGCTTGGTAACCATAGCGATGGTGAAAACGATCATGAAACGATTTCGGATACTGATTCTGGCAACGGTGATCTCACTGTTCTGCCAACCCTTCACATTGGCCCAGACCTCTTCGGTGGGGACGATGACGCTGCATAAGGGAATCGTTAAACTGCGACGAAACCTGGTGGATACGATTTACCAGAAAACAGGTGAACAGATACCGGTTCGTAATCTGGACGAAATCCAAACTGGAAAAGATTCCAGTGTCACCATCAAGTTAGACGCCAAGGACGATGAGTTGGAACTCTATTCCCAATCATTTTTTAAAATTGATAATGTTACCCCGGAGAGTAGCCAGCTCTCTATGACCATTGGCAAAGCCCGGTTCAAAATTCAGAAAGGGCTGACATCCTTAAAACCCCGTAAAGATCGGAAAAAGCGGTTCAGTGTACGCACGGCCAACGCCATTGTCGGTGTGAGGGGAACTGAATTTGTGATGGCAGCCGGAACAGAGGTTACCAGTGTTTTGACCATCGAAGGAATCGTCGAGGTTGCCAGTGTTGCTGCACCGGAAATCGAAGTTGAAGTGGGGGAAAACCAGGCATCGCAGATAAAACTGGCCGCCACCCCCACCGCCCCTGTCACTGTCCCGGTCGAGGTCAGAGAAACCATCCTGACTACAGATACACCCAATGCATTCAATAACGTTCAGTTTGGTGAATCGGTTCCTGAAACCGGCCTGAAACAGGACAGCAAAAAAAAACCGGCTTCAGAAGAGAAAAAAGAGACGTCCAAACCCGCTGAGAAAAAAGAGACCCCCGCCAAGGAATCCACAAAGTCGGGAGCAACCGCTGCCGGCAGCCCGTCTCAATCAAAGACCGGCATATCCGCTCCTGGGACAACCGGTGTAGCATCACCGGGAACAGGCAGCACTGAGCAGCAGGAGTCCCCAACCGGCGCAGCAACCAACGCAGAAACGTCTGCTTCGCCAGACCAGACCGGGGAACCAGAGTCCGGACAAAACGCTGTGTTTGGTGCAGACGCCGGAAATGACGCTGTTTTTGATGCAGATGCGGGAACGACAGCCATCGGTGATGATGAGGCCATCAACCTGGAAAACCTCGATGTAACAGAGATCGATGACATCGATATTGAAGAACCTGAGATCGACACGGAAGATATTTTTGATGTAGACACGCTCATCGACAGCATTGTTGAAAGTACTGATGAACTGGAAGAGGAAATAGCCGATATCCAGGAAGAAATTCTGGAAAACCAGTTGCAGCAAATCAGGATCAAAATCAACCACAACTGATTCACAGCCAATCTCCAACCCGAAAAGATCCAACCAGACGGTTTATGCGACAGCCCCGCATGGCATCACGCTTCAGTGTCACCAACCGAAGCGGCGGTTTCATCATCCCTGTCATGACCCGGCTTACATTGCGGAAGATTCTATAGTTGACTGAGCAGCCACCGGAATCTTACGATGATGCATCAATTTTAAAACAATCAGGAACAGCACCGCGTCTTGAACATAACAGTCCACAACGATCAACATGAAGGCCCAATCACTGATTTACAAGCTATACGAGAAAATTCTCTGGCGACAGATAAAAAGCGGTCCCAAACCCCACCATATCGGTGTGATTCTGGATGGTAACCGACGATTCGCCAAGGGAAAAGGCCTGGATGCGACTGAAGGTCATCTGTTTGGCGCAAAAAAAGTCGAGGAATTGCTGCGCTGGTGCTGGCGGCTCAACATCAAAATTGTCACACTGTATGCATTTTCTACAGAGAATTTCAACCGCAGTGATAAAGAGGTGAAAACCTTGATGGAACTCCTGAAAAAGAAACTACAGGATTTTCAGAATGAGCCCCTGATCCATAAAAACCAGGTCAAGATCAGGGTGATCGGTCGTCTTGAGTACTTGTCTGCGGAGATAAATGATGAGATTCGAAAGGTCGAGGCCCTGACCCGTGACTATAACAATTTTCAGCTGAATATTGCAGTCAGTTATGGCGGTAGAGCCGAGATTGTGGATGCAGTAAAGAAGATCGCCCGTAAGATAGAAACCGGGGAACTGGTCACCGATGAAATCGATGAAGAGACAATTGCCCAACATCTTTACACGGTGGGCATGCCGGATCCGGATCTCATCATCCGGACATCCGGGGAAGAGCGCTTAAGCGGTTTTCTCCTCTGGCAGAGCGCCTATTCAGAGCTCTATTTCACCGAGATCTACTGGCCGGCCTTCAGAATCATCGATTTCTGGCGAACCATCCGCATTTACCAGCAGAGAGAGCGACGGTTCGGAAAATAACCTACTCCTGTTCCTGGCGATATCCTGCCCATTTCGCATCAATCTCCACCTGAATTTCCGCTATCTGTTCTTCAGACAATGCCCTGAATCGGGACTGGGTCTTGAAATAATCGGCAACCCGCGGCAGTTTTTCCCGTTTCAGGAGTTTGGCTGAGGGACCACTCAGGGTCTTCTTACCGTTTTCCACTTCATAGAGATCAAATAGACCGGCGCTGACAGCCATCTTACCAACAGTGATCGACATCCGTTCCTCCATGCCCCAACCAGATGGGCAGGGTGTATGGATATGGATGTATTTCAGGCCTTTGTAACTGATCGCCTTGATGATTTTATTGTAAAAGTCAAGGGGATACGCGGCCGAGCAGGTCGCCACGTAAGTGGGATGGTGTGCGGCTATGATCGTTGGCAGATCCTTGTTTCTCTGGATCTTTCCCTTTATCGGCGTGTTGGTGGTGATGGTCCCCCGGGGTGTCGTTCCCGAGCGCTGTACACCGGTATTCATGTATGCTTCATTATCATAGCAGATATAGAGAAAATCCTCTCCCCTTTCAATCGCCGCCGAGAGCGACTGAATGCCGATATCGCTGGTGCCCCCGTCACCTGCCCAGGCGACGACCTTGATGTGTTCCCTGTTCCTCACCTTGAGCGCCGCACGCACACCACTGGCGGCTGCAGCGGTTGAGGCAAAAGTGACATTGAGTGACGGAATCTGGGTTGCGGCTATGGGATACAGCCCCTGCATAACCGTCAGACAACTCGGGGGTACAACGAAAATACTGTCTCGTCCCAATGCTTTCAGCCCGATTCGATACAGTACACTGAGACCGCAACCGGAACATGCCCGATTTCCCGGATGCATGAACTCTTCGGCTGTCAAATGAACAGGATTTGTGACTTGTTGGTTCATATTTCATCCTATCTGTTAAGACCGATCCATCGGGATGTGTCTTCAAAGGTTTCAGAAGCGGTACAGGAGGCTTTGATGGCATCATAGAGATCCGCTTTTTTAATCTCCCGCCCCCCCAGTCCAATGATATAGCTGTGGATAAAGGGTCGTTGCGCGCATGGATAGAGAACCGCTTTGATATCACCAAAAAGGGCTCCCTGATTGCCATAACTCAATGCCTTTTCGATCACAATCGCCCCTTTGACATCCCGCAGTGCGGCAATAATCTGTTCCTGGGGAAACGGTCGATAGAGATGAACGCTGAGTACGCCAATTTTCAACCCTTCCCCGTTCAATTCGTCCACGATATCCTTGATACGATTTGAGAGCGACCCCATCGCAACGACAATATAGTCGGCGCCGTCACATTGGTACCTGGAAAGGATGGGACTTCCACCCCGTCCGAAAATCGCCTGGTAATCGCTGTCAATCTGCTCGAAAATAGGAAGGGCCTGCCTCAACTCCTGGTGCAGATTGTGACGAATATCCATGTAGCCCGGTTGAATCACACCATCCCTGTCAGCCCTGGCAAAGGGCATGGTTACCGTGTTCAGATTTTCAGGATGTTCAGGATCCAGGGTATGTTTATAACTGAATGCCGGTAAAAATGCGTCCACCTTGTCTTCATCCGGGACATCGAATGGCATGTAGGTATGGGAAAGATAGTATCCATCATAACAGACCATCACCGGAATACTGACAGCCTCAGCCAGACGGAAAGCCTTAATGACAGTGTCGATAATTTCCTGGTGGTCATTGACATAGATTTGAATCCAACCTGCGTCCCGCTGTGAAATGGAATCCTGATGGTCGTTCCAGACGGTCCAGGGAGCGCCAACACCACGATTAACGACGCACATCACCAGCGGCAGCCGGGCACCCGCCGCCCAGTGAACCTGCTCGCTCATATAGAGGAGTCCATTGGCTGAAGTCGCCGTAAAGGCCCTTGCACCTGCACTCGCAGCACCAATACAAACTGCCAGGGCACTGTGCTCACTTTCAACCGTAATGTATTCGGCTGCCAGATCGCCGTTCTCAATCAGCTCCGAGAGTTTTTCTGTCAATGGGGTCTGGGGTGTGATCGGATAAGCCGCCACAACCTGAGTTTTAGCCAGCATAACCCCCAACGCGGCTGCAACATTCCCGGATTCAATTCTTTGCATGGCTTCTCTTCTCCTCTTCTATCAGGCTGGATTCTTCCACCATCTCGATAGCCCCGGTCGGACACTCCTGGGCACATATCCCGCATCCTTTGCAGTATTCAAGATCGATCTTGGGTTCCAATTCCTTTGAAATGACACCGTCCGGACAATACAGCCAGCAAAGGTAGCAGGACGATTTCTGGCGTTTGGCCGGGGTACATTTCTGATGATCGATCACAGGCCGTTCAACCCGCCAAGATCCTGTCCTTCCTGCATCTCCTGGGCCGGGTTTGCTGTTGGATGTTCTGATGATGCATTTGACGTCGTCCATCTATTTCTCTCCTATCACAGTTCTTTCGTATGCCAACAGGGCTGATCTGGCGTTTTCCTTTGGTTTTTTGCCCTCAAATTCCGCCTCGATATTTCTGGCCAGTACCGACATTTCCACCAGATTCACCGCCCTGGCCAGAACGCCGATAATTCCTGAATTGACAATTCCCTTTTTCAGCCCAACTTCACTCGAAAGCCGGGTAACATCCGCTATCGCCAAAGTGAGGTTCTTGAATGCATAGTCCGCCAGGCCCCGGGGTGAGTTCAAAACCAGCAGTCCTCCCTCCCTTAAACCCTCAATGACATCCACTTCATCCAGGATAAGATGATCCAGCACCACGACAATGTCAGGATTTTCTGTTGGTGAAAGGTCATTGATTTTGACTTTTGATATTTTGAGAGAGGTCGTCACCGGAGCACCCCGTCTTTCGGTTCCAAAAGAAGGGACCATCACGATGCCTTGGTAACCAGATTCAAAAGCGGCATTGGCAACGATCTTCGCCGCCGTGATCGCACCCTGGCCACCTCTGCCATGCCACCTTATTCTTGTGATTTCACTGCTCATTTTTTCCTGCTTATCAATATTTGACTTTGATTAGAATCCCGGTTTTGCTGCGACTTGAAAAAAACCTCTGCATTTTCCCGGCTGCTGCCTGCAACTAAGGACGAACTATAAATTGTAGCCGAACAGCAGATTAAAATGAATTTAGCCTTGAGTCAATGTTGATATGAATCAATTGTCAATTTCCAGGTCGAGAGATGCTCCCATATTCATTCAGACAATATTTCAATATCATACCCCCATGTCCCCGACATTAACCCGAAATTGACAGGATCCCTGTTTAGGTCTGTTTCAAATTGAACTTCCAGATTTATTAGTGGATCATCGTGATAACGGATACCATTCATACAATTCGGTAATCAAGGTAACCCCGAGTACAGGCTCAGTTCATGATCACCCTGCAGACCATTGAAAAAGCAGCCGCCATCATGTCCGGCAGGATCATCAAGACACCCCTGCTTTACTCTCCAAACATCAGCCGGTTAGTCAATGCCGAAGTTTATCTGAAACTGGAAAACCTGCAGAAAACCGGTTCCTTTAAAATCAGGGGAGCAACACACAAACTGCTTGTCAGAAAGAGTGAGATTGGAGCCAACGGCGTTGTAACCGCATCCGCGGGCAACCACGCCCAGGGCGTTGCCCTGGCCGCAACTCTGGCCAACATCCCTGCTACCATTGTCATGCCGGAATGGGCTTCAATCAGCAAGCAGGAGGCGACCGCCGGTTACGGTGGAAGAGTCATCATATTCGGGGCAAGTGTTGAAGAGAGCCTGAAAAAAGCGCAGGCAATGACCCTGAACCAGAAGACGTTTATTCACCCCTTTGATGATCCTGATATTATCCAGGGACAGGGAACCATTGCGCTGGAGATCTTTGAGGATCTTCCCGATACCGATCTGATCATCTCTCCCATCGGTGGCGGCGGGCTTATCTCAGGGATTGCCATTGCCACCCGCGCCATTCGCCCCACAACGAAAATCATCGGGGTGCAGGCGGCGAGCTGTCCATCCGCTTATCTCTCCATCAAAGCAGGAAAAATTACCAAAGTAAAGGCTCGGCGATCCATCGCGGATGGCATCAGCGTCAAGCAGACCGGTTCGATGACGTTTGATCTGATCAAGCAGTATGTCGATGACATTCTCCTGGTAGAAGAGGGCAATATTGCACAGGCTATTCTGATGCTCCTGGAACGAAAGAAAGTTCTGGCTGAAGGTGCAGGTGCGGTTTCGCTGGCGGCCATTCTCAGCAACCAGATCCGTATTGTCCCGAAAAGCAAGGTGGTCCTGATCATCAGTGGCGGAAATGTCGACAGCCCTCTGCTGGACCGGATCATTAACCAGGGGCTGGTTCAA
>JAHJRI010000068.1 GCA_018830885.1 bacterium
TCACTCATGGATGATGCAAAAATGAACGCACTCTCGTCCGGCATCTCTCAAGCTCTGTTCACGACGGTAGCCGGCCTGATGATCGGTATCCCGTCGCTGATTGCCTACAATCTGTTTGTGCGGCGTATTGACAGCTTGATGATAACCGTTGAGGAGCAGATCAATTCCCTGCTGGACATGTTCTCGGATAAACTAACCACAAACTGAGACCGGGTTTTGCATTTCAACCCGGTCTTTGATGAACCATTCTGCCACTTATGAAGATCTTTGAATCGCATAAAAAAAGAACAAATATCAATATTACAGCGCTGGTTGATATCCTGTTTCTACTGATTATCTTTTTCGCCGTATCGACACAGTTTACCAACCAGCGTTCCATCGGAGTGGATCTGCCCCGGTCGACAACCGGAACCACAGTCTCAATACTTCGGAAACTGATGATTGTGATGAAAGATGAGGATGTGGTCCTGATCAACGGGATACCAGTTGACTGGCCAAGGGTAATGGAAACCATCAAGGAGGGGGATTTTGATAAAACCCAGAAAGTGATCCTGAATATTGATAAAAAGATAGCCCATGGCAAAGTGATCCAGTTACTGGATATTTTAAAACTGCAGCAATTCACAAAGGTGGTCTTTGGGACTTATGCCAGTTCGTGAAAACAGAGTCTTATTGTTGACCTTTCTGATCACGCTGATGATTCATCTGGGTTTGATAGCACCCCTGTCTCACTGGCTTGACCGAACCATGCTGCCTCGCTTTGCAGATGAGAGTCTGGAAATTGACATCAATGAAATCCACTCAAATACCCCAGTGATTAAGGCGAGTAAGAAGAAGCTTTCCCCTGAGAAGAAAGCCCCGCCAAAACCTGTGGTTGAGAAACAAAAGACAGAGACGACAATTCCTGAAAAAGTTCCTGAAGTCCCGAAGCCCGTTGAGCCACCCCCATTAGTCAAAGTTGAACCACCCCCATTTATCAAAAAAGAAGCGCTGAGACCGGTCCCGAAAGAGAAAAAACCGCTTTCACCCTTGGTGGAAAAGGATCCGGAATCGGATGTGGCCGGAAAACAGCCACCGCCTGTGATCAAACAGTTGGAAACACCCCCTGCTGCTTCCCAACCCAGAAAACCGGTGGAAACACCCCCTGCTGCTTCCCAACCCAGAAAACCGGTGGAAAGTCCGGCCGAAGACAGAAAAGAGAGGGACACGTTTGATATTGCTTCCCTGCAGGCGGATCGTGAATCCTCGACAGGCGTTGCCAAACAGCAGAAACCCATCCTGGAAGAACCATCAGAACAGGAAACTGTCCGCTCACCTTTGTTCATCAAAAAAAAGAAACCGGAAGTGTCGAAGGAAGAGGAGGGCGACGGGCTACCCGATCAAATCCGGGGGACTTTCAGAAACGGGCAACCGGAAGAGACAGTGGCGGATAATCTTCAGTATTCAATGAACAGTTATCGGTGGACATTTGAACGGTTTATCGAAAACTGGGTGGTTGATATTCAAAAATGGTGGAAGGCTCCGCTGGACTATATTACCGGCAAAATGCCCGACGGTGGGGACCTCTGGGTTCAGGTGCATCTCGATCTTTCCGGGAAGCTGCTCTCTTACAAGGTGATACAGTCGAATGTCACCCCTGAAATGGAACTGAGGGCAATCCAGGCATTGATCGGGTCGCTCAAGCGCCCGGAGTTGCCCCGGACGTTCTCTGAAGACAGTCTGATTATCAACTGGCGATTTATCTACCCTTCTCTGAGACCCCCTTTGAAGATGCGCCGGTAGGTCAACCCGGTTCTGAACCATTTAGCTTTGGGGTTTCGGCATCAACTCGTCCAACAGTTCCAATAACTTCTGCCGTTGAAAAGGTTTGACCAGATAGTATTCGCATCCTTCCTGAAACGCGTCGAGAATATTTTTCTTGTCTCCCAGTGCTGTGACCATCACAATCTTCACCCCATCACCGGGAAAAATACCGTTTTTTTCCTCAAGGGCGCGCACCTGTCTGAGTGTCTCATGTCCATCCATAACGGGCATTTTGATATCCAGGAATATGACATCGTAAGCGCTCTCTCCGGACAAGGTCATCTTAAACAGATCGACCGCTTCCTGCCCATTGACGGCGATATCACATTTGCCAACGTCCTCCAGCATTGTCGTCAGTAATTTTCGATTGGTAAGATCGTCGTCTACAATAAGAAATCTCATTTTACCTCTTTTGCGGTTTGCTGCCGGTGGTCAGGATGATGAAGGCTGTCCTGATCGGATCTGAGATCGGTGTGAGTTAAAAGGGATCTGTTTATTTTCTGGTTTTTTGGCATTGGGCATCAAGCCCACTGGCATCTGTCAACAGATTAAGGATTTGTGCGACCGTTTGTTCTTTAGGATTCACCGGGTCCTATACGCCTTGATGCGAAAGTCTCCAACGGTTGCTGTTATCTTCTGCAATAGAATCGCCCATGGGGGGTATTAGTTGATCACCTGCCTTATTTTTTCCAGAAGGTCGATATGATTAAATGGTTTTGTAATATAAGCGTCCCCTCCGGCTTCATACCCCTTTCTCTTTTCGTCCGCCATGGCTTTCGCCGAGATCAGGATGATTTTCATATTCTCGTAATGTTTGCTTTTGCGGACTTCCTGACATACTTCGTAACCATCCATTCCCGGCAGCATGATATCCAGGAGTAGCAGGTCTGGATTATAAGTATGAAGCCGCTCCAGCGCTTCTTCCCCGCTGGATACGGACTGAACAAGAAACTGATCTGATAAAACTTCGTCCAAAAACCTCAGGTTGGTTGGGTCATCGTCAACAATCAGTATTTTTGGTGAATTTTTCATGGCAACCTTATCCCCAGGTCAGGATTTAATCTGCTTTAGCGATATGAAAAGAACAGGCTTTTCAGGGTTGGTTGTTGAATTCGGGAACTTGCTTACATGTTAACGGCCAATCTACCAAAATCAGAGAATGAAATCAAATATTAGAATGAGGATCGAGAAATAATATCGCTCCACAGAGATATCCGAAGGCCCGACTCGTCCACCGGAGAAGCATGCACAGGTCATTGATCAATTGTCAATGATCATCTTTTCACGCATACTACTGAAACAGAAAAAGCCGTTTCTGGAATCATAAAAAACGGATTCCAAGCCAAAGTTAAAAATCGAACCGGTATCTGTTCTGATTGACGTAAAATGATGCAAAGATTTACTGTGTTCAGGTGACAGCAACCATTTGACCATTGCACCTGATTAGAAGAAAACAGCCTCGTGAAGAATGCTTCAGTGCGGGCAGAAAAAGGCAAGCAACCATGGAACTTTCAAAGCGTTTTCGATACCTGACGATCATCTCGATTATCGTGGTTATTCTCGGGCTGCTCTATAAATTCAGGGGGACATTGCCGATATTCATTATGGCACTGCTCCTGGCTTTTATACTGACACCTGTCGTCACATGGATGTCATCAAAGCGGATTTTCAACAGGCGGATCTCCCGAGGCCTTTCAATCATCATCATCTATCTCTTTCTTATCACCGGCTTGTCCTTTGGCGGGGCTTATTTTGTAATCAATCTGACCAACGAGGTTCAGATTCTGGTTAAGGATATCCCCAGTTATGGAGAACAACTGTCTAAAAACTGGGTTCCTTCAATCAGCAAAGGTATTCAGAACGTTGCAAAATATCTCCCCAAACTTGATACGACCAGAACAAAAACGGTTGAAACAGAAGAAGAGAAAAGCAAGTCATCGAAAGTCGTTTCCCGTTCCAAAGCAAAAAACGAAATCCTGGATTTTCTGAGCAACACCCGGTTTCTAGTAAAACAGGATAAGACCGGGTTTGAAATCATTCCCCAGCCCATCTCAACGGACAAGGAAAATGTCGATTTGAAAGAGTTCGATCTGGCCAAGGTGATCGACAACTTTATCGAAAGCATTATTGAAAACTTACAGAGTATCCTGCTGGGATTTTTGAACTATGGCCAGATTATTATATTCTCGGTGGTAACATCTGTTTTCCAGACATTCATCACGCTCATGATCGCGGCATTTATCATCGTCGATCACGAAGCCATTCTGGCATTCTTCCTGGGTCTGTTCCCGAAACGGTTTGCCACCAGCGTTGAGCTGTTTCTGCAGAAACAGAACGCCGGACTGGCCGGCGTGGTCAGGGGACAGATGATTATCTGTCTCGTGAATGGGACCCTGACCGGCATCGGTCTTTTTGTACTGGATGTCAAATTTGCCCTGACACTTTCGCTGGTCGCGACGGTTTGTTCTCTCATCCCGGTTTTTGGCGTGATTATCTCGTCGATCCCGATCCTGATGATGGCCATCACCAACTCTTTTTTTACAGCGGTGCTGTCTCTGGGATGGATTCTGATCATCCATTTTATCGAGGGGAACATACTGAACCCGAAAATTATTGGCAAATCCGCTGAGATTCATCCAGTCCTGGTGATCCTTGCTTTGATGGCCGGTCAAAACGCCTATGGCATTTTTGGAGCGTTGATCGCGGTTCCGCTCTTTTCAATTCTGCAGAACACGTTTTTCTTTATCCGGGAACTGGTTTTCAGCATCGAGGAACTGTCCGAGCCAGAACCCGATGAATTGGCGGGATTCGACCATCTGAAGGAATAAACCCTGGATATTGAAACGGAAATGGATATTTCCTGGCAGTGGCAGATTTGGGTCGTGTATCAGATCAAAGAGACAGTAACATTCCTGTAGCTCAGTCCCGATGAAATCGGGGGAGACTGAACCCCGATTTCATCTCCTGCGGCACTCTATTAAGGGCCCCTTGATTAACTGGAACTCATTAAGCATCAAAGGGTTGGTGTTTCAAGAACCCTGGAAGGCATGAATGGCTTCCAGGAGCTCCATGGATGGACTTGTGCGTTTCTTGAAAGACCAACCCTTTGATGCGGTAGGTTCAAAAATCTAATTAATCAAGGTGCCCTTAGGCATAACTGCGTATTCTATAATGTTCCATTTATTCAAAACAGAAGACTAGCAGGAGAGAGAAAGAATCAGATGGCAAAACAGAAACAAAAATTCCAGGTCTGGGGAAATCGACTCAACACCCCACCGGATGAATTGAATATCGGATTTTGTGCCGGCAGGGATGTGGTTTCTCTCCCCATGGCGGATGAGGTTCTATTGGAATATGATGTCTGGACCAATATGGCCCATGCACGCATGCTCAAGCATGTCGGTGTGTTGACAGACCAGGAACTGCTGGAAATCCGGACAGGCCTGTCCGCCTTGCTGGCGGAACACCGGGCCGGAACGTTTCAACTGGATCCGGTCAAGGAAGATGTGCATATCAATGTCGAGCACTATATCACTTTTGTCAGGCAGATTGCAGCCGGTAAAAAGATTCATACCGGCCGGAGTCGAAACGATCAGGTCTCAACGGATATGAGACTGTTTTTACGGGCAGAAGTCATTGACTTGGCGGAATCACTGATTCACCTAATTCGTACTATTTTAAAAAGGGCTGAAGCGGAAACCGGAAGCATCATGCCGGGGTTCACCCATTATCAACCTGCGATGATGACGACCGCAGGGCATTGGCTGACTGGCTGGAGTCAGGGGTTATTGAGAGATGTCACCAGTCTGGTGCAGAATTTGAAAACAATGAACCGTTCCCCCCTGGGTGCAGCCGCATCCTTCGGTACATCATGGCCTATCAACAGGGAATATGCCGCTGAACTGCTGGGATTTGATGCGGTGGAAGAAAACAGTCTGGATTGCATCAGTTCCAGGGGGGAAAACGAAACGCGAGTCGCATCTTCCATAGCCATTCTGATGAATCACCTCAGTATTGTCTCCCAGGATATTATCCTGTTGAGCACTCCATACTATGGCTTTATCGAGGTGGACGACAAGTATGTGACCGGTTCCTCCATCATGCCACAGAAGCGAAATCCGGATTTTGCCGAAATTATCCGTAGTAAAGCGTCAATGACCCAGGGGAGTCTCATCAGTCTGCTGGGAATTCAGAAAGGCGCGATGAGCGGCTATAATCGTGACACACAGCAGACAAAATATCTAATCATGGATCTACTGCGGGAATCCCGTGACGTACCATCAATTCTCGGTGGTGTGATCACCTCGTTGCGGTTTAACAGATCAACCATGCGTCAACAATGCGAGTCCGGATTCATCAACAGCACGGATATCGCGGACTGGCTGGCGCAGAAGCATGGATTGTCATTCAGGGATTGTTATGAGGTGGTCTCCCTGGCAGTCAAATACAGTGAAGCGCAGGGCAAGGTAACGGTCGCCGCGTTGGAAAAAGCGGTTGCCGAACAGGGGCTGAAGGTCTCCTTTTCCGGGAATGATAGGGATTTTATCGATTCGCCGGAAAAATCCCTTCTGAATAAGCAGCATACAGGCGCTCCCTCGGCATCATCCGTGAAGCGGATGATCCACTCTCAAAACGAGAGCCTGGACCAGATGGAAAGGGATATTAATGGAGTGCGAGAGAAAATCCGGATTGCCCAGGAACGGGCTTTCGGGGATTAACTAGGTCGTGTTTCCGTTCAGTTCTGTAAGCAACTGGGTCAAAAGCTGGCCGTTGATCATCTGCTGTGGATCTTTCATATGCTCCCGTTCCGCCTGAATGATGCTGTTCTTGGGCACGGGGTTGGTAACCAGGTTCAACACCATCAGTACCTTGATGATGTTTTCATTCAACATGATCGGCTTCGCGCTTCTTTTCGACATCGCTTTGAGTCTGAGCAATGTCTGCAGGCTTTGGTTATCGACACTGAGCTTGAACAGGTCCTCAATGGGGATCAGCGTGGTAATAAAAATAACCTTGCAGTCAAAGATATCCGGCATGGTTTTTTTGATCTTCATTTTCAGAAGACTGACTATCTTCTGGTTTTCCTCTTTCTCCTCTTCGGTGAGGGACAGCATGACCCCGCCTTCTTTCCCGGTTTTCTCCAGGGATTGAATCAGAATCACCTTCTCCTGAATGGATGGTTCCAGGATATAAAACATGTTCTGATAAAAGGGTTCCAGGTCTGTTTCATACTCCTTCTGGATTTTTTCCGCTGTGTGTTTGATAAACTCCCTGATGAACTCCCTGCGTGGCGAGATGGTCACGATTAAATCCAGCAGGTATTTGGCAGAGATACCCTCACTGATATCCTTTTCCTGCGAAATTTCCTGAAACATCGTCTGGATCCGACGTTTCTGCATCCTCAATTCCTGTTGTGCCGTCTCAATGATGCTGGCGCACTTTTCTTCGAGCCGTTTTCGGTAAGTCTCGATGTCCTTGCGGTAAACCTCTGCGGAGTCTTTCTGCTTCATGCGGCGCAGTTTGGTCACCTTTCGTTCGAGCTGGCGCATGTACTTGTCACCCTGCCGCCGGATCTCTTCAATTCGTTTCTGGGTCAGTTCCTTGTCTGCCTCGACACGCTCCTTGAACAGATCCAGCGTCTTGTGTCGGGCCTTTCTCTTGTATTGGGTGCAGCTGACCAGCAGGTTGAGGATATGCATGATGACATATTCAATCACATCATGCATGATCGGTTCCGACTTTAAATTGCCACCCTTCTCCAGATGGTATGCCTGCGCATCCAGCAGTTCAAAATCAACAAATTCACCCCACTCGGAATCTTCCAAAACCTTGGCATTTATCTCCGTCCCGAACTCCCTTTTCTCCAGCATACTGAGATTATAGGTATAGGTCACAAAAATGCCGTTTTTGGTTTTAATTTTTTTTGTTTCCGGTTCGTTCTGCCTTTTTCTCCGGTATTCCTGGTAAGGTCTGCGGAACTGCTTTTTTGAGGAATCCGTTTCAAGTGATGTCTCAAAAATGATATGGTTCTCAATGGCCTTGAAAATGGCGGGTTTGAAAATCTGAGAGAGCATCCGGACCGCAATCTCCGAAGAGGTCGAGGTGACCAGCGTGAGATAATAACGCAGTAGAAAAAGCTCCATTCCCCAATAGATGAAGTGATACCAGTAAAGGGTCCGGAGTTGATCTTCGAATTTCTCGCCCAGATCGTCTTCAAATGCATTGGCATCCGCGGTCTTGTTCTTTGAGAGCGAGGCTTTTCCAAATTTGAAGGGGACATAGAGTTCACAGAACTTCAGCAGATCATCTTTTAACGGCGCCAGAGCTGTTGTGACTTCGGAATAACTGGAATTATGGTCCAGTTTTCTCAGGTAAAGCGTCAGTTTTTCCTTATCCCAGTTCTCGACGGATGCATAATAACCAACCAGTTTGAAGAATAACTTCGAGACAAGCCCCTCACTATGCGGTTGGGTGGCGACACCCTTTTCACGGATGGTTCTGGAAGGCAGCAGGAATTTTAAAGGGGTCCAGGTGAGGATCACTTCGTCATGTTCGGATTCCAGGGACGGTGGGTCAACCCCCATGGGTACATCCGGCAGTTCCGGAAAGTCCTGAGTTTTGAAGACAGTATACTTCTTAATGTCATCCAGCGTGCTTTTGTAGGTCGTGCGGAAAATTTTTTTCGCGTGTTTGGTGGTGAATTTTAAAGCAGCCTGGGTCGCCTTCATTTGCTCCATCAGGGATTTTTCCCGGAACAGCTTAAAGCCCTCGCCAGCATGTTTTATTTTCCGGTAGTATACCCATTTAGCCCCCAGGATCTGATGAGCCAACATCTTCAAAATGTACAGCTTTTCAGCGGGTGTCTGGTCCTCAATCGATTTGGTGGAAGATAGGATATCCAGCATTTTGACCTAATCGAATGTTGAGTCGAGATCGTCGACTTCCCTTATATGCGCAAAAAAAAAAGTTGCCAGTCAGCTTACTCTGCTGACTTTATGCATTATGTGAGCCCAAATGACGTGGATTAAAAATTAATCGACGTCATCAGCACCATAACCTGAACATCGGCTCTTACAATCCGTACTTGTTTTTTTCCAAGCCTCATTTCAGCTCATGCGCGCTGCTTCTATCCTGTTTGAATTCAATAATTCAGCATTGATCTCAGTTCCACACGCCTTTAAAGAGGTGCTGCGACATATTAATAACACTTAAAGCGTTATTAAACAATACAAAATTGTAATTACAGCTCCCTATTTCAGGCGACAGCATCCGCCTGCTTGAAACCAATCAGTGTCTTTAAACAGAGGCGTACTCCTTCTGTGTAGTGTAAGCGAACTGCGAACAAATAGCCAATGCCGAGATTGTCCTGACTGCTACCAGATATGATTCTGGGAAGAAGTTCCGAAGGAAATGAGCAACATATCGGTTTCGTAGCTCAGTAGCGACTGTTACAGACGCAGGAAGACGAACCAGACCCTGTCTGGAGGCTGGTGCGGCGTTCTTTTAAATCGAACCCAATTTAAAAGCAGAGATTGACCCCCTCTTTTGAATGATTAATCGTCTTTTTTAACAATTGTTTCAACTCATCCTGTTGCATCACCACCACCCATAGTTTATACTTGACACATATGGCTAATTTTACTAAATTTTCCAAGTCAATAGCTGCAGGTTGAAGATGTCTCAAAACATACAATAAAGGAGTTCGGATATGAATATTTTGATTTGTTATGATCAATCGGATGTATCCCAGGAAGCCCTGAAAGTCGGCGTCCAACACGCAAAAGCATTTGGTGCAAAAGTCTTTGTGATCACATCCATGATCGGTGGCAACAAGGATGATATTGAAGATAACAAGAGAGCGGAAAGTGGTCTCAAGCATGCGCAAGGTGTTTTGGAAAAAGAGGGAATTTCCTGTGAAACCCATCTGCTTGTGCGGGGACTTTCATCCGGCTCGGATATTATTCAGTATGCAACTGATAACGAAATCGATGAAATCGTCATCGGGATTAGAAAGACCTCAAAGGTTGGTAAGCTGGTCTTTGGTTCGACCGCTCAGCATGTTATCCTGGAATCCCAATGTCCCGTTGTCACAGTGAAGTAACGGGTCATTGACTTCCGATAAAACCTGTTTATCCAATGTATTGAACCACGGATGTAACATATCCAGAATTCGGGTAGGAATTTTCCGTTTGGTTATTGCAACCGTAACTTTCAAACCCTGTTCCAGATCGAATCACCCTGCGGTCATTCTGATTGCCAGAACTGATCTGGCAATCAGAAATAGCTGAAAATTAAACAGGATAATGGAAAATGGCGAATAAAAAAGCAAACCAACGGTGGGAAGATGCAGTTGTAACACCCGATTTTGTGATGGACAAGATACGACCGGGAATGAGCATTTTTCTGGGAACGGGCCCTGCAGAGCCCAGAACCCTGGTCAAAAAACTCATATCATCCGACTCCTATAACCTCCAAGACCTTCAATTGATTCAGCTGGTCAGTGTTGGGGATGCTATTTCCCAGAAAGAGCTAACTTATCAACGCTACCGTCTAAAAACGTTCTTTTCAGGTTGGATCGCTGATGAGGCGATTACAGCGGGAAGGGTCGATTTGATCCCCAGCCGGTTCGACAATATTCCCAGGCTGTTTGAATCTGGCATACTGCCGATTGATGTCGCTTTTATTCAGATCGCAAAACCGAATGAAGCTGGATACTCCAGTCTCGGGGTTGCTGTGGATGTCGCCCGGCTGGCGATGGAAAAGGCATCCCTGGTTGTCGGGGAGATCAACGCCGATGTCCCAAGGACGTTTGGTGATACTTTTGTCCCGATCTCCGAGTTTGATTATCTGGTCAATGCCACGGAACCGCCGATCTATTTTGATCCCTGGCCCATGGACCCGACATTTGACAAAGTCGCTCAAAATGTTGCGAATATCATCGAGGATGGAAGCTGCATTGCTTTCTCCATCGGGACGCTGTTTGAGCACCTAAGTCTTCATCTGAGGAAAAAAAGAGACCTCGGGATCCACACCCCGTTTTTCAGTGACAACGTGATGCACCTGGTGAAAAGCGGCGCAGTCAGTAACCGGCGCAAGGAAATTTACAGGGGGCAGTCTGTTACGTCTTACGCCTATGGCTCCCCCGAACTGATGAAGTGGCTGGACAGAAATCCGCTGGTCGAATTCCAGGGGATTGACAAGGTGTTTAATCCATTGGAGATCGGTAAAAATAAAAACTTTGTGGCGGTCAGCCAGGCCCGGAAAGTGGACTTGGCGGGTCGGGTCACACTGCACGTTGGAAGGAGAGGTGTCGTCGCCGGCTTGGCGCAGGCGACAGCCGTAGTCAACGGGGCATCCATATCGAGGGGGGGGTATACGGTTTTCGGGCTGCCGAGTCGCAACATCAAGGGGGAATCCAATATATTGATGAATGTTGAGCATTTGCCCAACCTGATGAATATCCCGGAGTCCGTGAATCTGATTGTAACTGAGTACGGTGTGGCCAACCTCAGTGGTCGAACCCTGCGGGAGAGGGCTCAGGCATTGATTGAGATTGCGCATCCGGAAGATCGTAAAATGCTGATCGAAGAAGCCAAAAAAGCAAAAATTCTATACCAGGACCAGATATTTCTGGAAACGACACATCTCTATCCGTCAGAAATAACAACCAGACACACATTCAAAAACGGTCTTCAGGTTCGATTTCGCTGCATAAAACCTTCCGATGAGGAAGAAATGCGGCATCTGTTCTATCGGTTTTCGAATGAAGCGGTCTATTATCGGTATTTTACATCCATCAAGACGATGCCGCATACCAAGATGCAGGAGTATGTCAATGTGGACTACAATCAGGTCATGTCCATTGTCGGGCTGATCTACGAACCGGGGCAGGGCACCATTATTGCGGAAGCCAGGTATGTCAGGGAACCGAGGAGACCTTGGGCGGATGTGGCTTTTATTGTGGATGAAAAATTCAATGGTCTGGGGATCGCCAGCTATATGTATCAAATGTTGATCAGGCTTGGCAAAGAGCGCGGATTGCAAGGGTTTACGGCCGATGTTCTCTCGTCAAACCAGGGCATGATGAAGGTATTCGAAAAAGGAGGTTTGGTAAAAGCGAAACTGGAATATGGGGTTTATAAACTGACAATGCCGTTTGATGACTAACCATTTTTTTTAAGCCTTTCCCTGTCCCTGTTTCAGGGTTAACAAACGTTCAAACGAATATGCCACTAGAAACCAAGGTTCTGGTAATCGATGATGAAAGAACTGTTCGTGAAAATATCGCAGCATATCTGGAGGATAGCGATTTTTCTGTTTTCCAGGCAGAGAACGGCCGCATTGGTTTGGAAATATATGGGGAACAGAACCCGGATGTCGTTCTTGTTGATATCGATATGCCGGAGATGAACGGGTTGGAGGTACTGGTCGAAATTAGAAAAATCTCCGATGAAATACCGGTGGTTATTGTATCAGGTGCCGGAGAGGTGAACAAGGCCATTGAGGCCTCCAGGCTTGGCGCATGGGATTTTTTAGTAAAGCCGATCCATAATATGTCGGTCGTGGAGCACACGATATACAAAGTGCTTGAGCATCGAAAACTGTTGCAGGAGAACCGGGAGTACAAAGAGGATCTCGAAATCAAGGTGAAAGAGCGAACGATATCCCTTGAGATGCGCACTGCGGAGTTGCAGCGGACCAACAAAAAACTGAATGCGGAGATTGATGAACGCAAACTGGCTGAAGCCCGTTTGAGACAGGCAAAAGAGCGGTCGGTCGCCATGCGGCGATTTTCCAATAAAATTGCCGAGTTTAATGATGAAGCCCGTTTGCTGGCAACAGCGCTGGATGAGTTGTGTTCGAATATCTATCTGTCAGGTGCGGCTCTATTCTATCGTTTTAAATCGAATCAATTGACCCGGAGTTTGCCCGGGAAACCTCCCAGCCGTTTTTTAAACAAACTGCCCACCTTTGAGTTCTTACTGAACATATTCATCAAAAGATCACAGGAGATCGTTGTCTTTAACACAATTCCAAAGACCAGCAAGGTCTACGATTTTTTCGTTGAGCAGCCCGATCCACCGGATGATATTGCCGGCGGTCATTTTGCTTTCTTCCGGGGAAAGGCTCTGCACCATCACCTCTTCGTCTTCTATCGGGACCCGTTGTACGCGCCGTTCAACAACCTGGACATTGAGTATATGAAAAGCATGATCAATGAAATCAATATTGCTTATAACAATATTCAGACCATGCGCGCAAATTCGTGGTTGGAAAGACGGCTCAAATCGATCATCCCTGAAGACCCCACAGTTCTTCGGGTGGCGAATCACCCGGTTTCAGGATTTGAGGTGGTGTCTTCGGTTTATCCCTCCTATGAGATCAAGGCCGAGTGGCATAAAATAATTCCGGTCAACAAAGATGTCTCGGCCATCTTAATGTCAGACCTACCTGGCAAGGGCCTGTCTGACATTATGTATAGCGAAATGGCATCAGAGTTGCTGGTAGAAAATGCTGTGGATCTGGCAGATCCGGAAAAAGTGATGGAGATCCTGAATGCAGAGCTGCAAACCGATTTTCACCCCAATCGTTTCCTGACCCTGAACTATTTTCTGATCCAGCAGTGTGACGGTTTTGTCAACTATCGAAACCTTGGTCATGAATCGATGACGCTGATAAAGTTCGATAAAAGAACCCATATGGGTCTTGAACCCCGAAAATCACCTTTTATGCAGGTCTACATGGATCGTCCGGGGGATTTTTTTCATCAGGAGAATATTACCCTGGCTCCAGGAGAAATGATTTTGGGTTTTACGCAGCGTATCGATGAGATGATTGATGCGGAATGTAATGAACTCAATGTTGAGGATCTATTTGATTTAGTTCGTCAGTACTTTGAACAACCGGCGGCTGAAATCCTGAAGAGTGTCATGGGGTTTTTGGTTGATGCGTTTCCAAAAGAATTACAGAAAGATGACATCAACCTGCTTCTTATCAGACGGATTCAGGACTGATCGCAATGAACCTGCCAGGAATCCTGCCAACCGAGGGACCCTTTTTAGGGTTCTTCCCACTGATCAGCCAGGCTTACCACTGCCCGAAACAGAGCCACCTGTGATTGGACAGCCCCATGTTCTCCACTGCACTGGTGAATGTAACAGGACAGAGTCCATCCAATGCCAGGGTCCTGTTAGAGCGCCCCAGTAATTCACATGTGCTGAACAGTGCTTGAATACTACTCAGATCCACAGCAGTCATACTTTCAAGGTTGATCTTGAAGTGGTTGATTCGCTTCTGAGTGGCTTGCAGGGTTTCTTTCATGGTTTCGACCTGCTGTTCGGTTAATGCGCCTCTGACCTTTAACACACCGGTTGCTCTTGATTTATCAATTGTAAAGTCAATACTGGAATTGCGTGCTTTAAACCGTTTACTCATGCTAAATTCTCCAGGAAGGGAAATTACTATTAATTCGGGTCTTTTCTGATTCTGAAATTCTTGGTCCGGGATCTGCGGCGTTCACGTTGAACGGACATGGATGCCAGTTCTTCGATAACAGCAGATAATTCGTCCATCTTTATCGGGGAAGTGAGTGTTCGAAGTGCCCCGAACCGTAATGCCGATTGAAGCGGGTCATACCTGAGAAAGCCGTTTCTTCCCATCTGATCTGCTTTGGCAATGATTCGTGCGAGGGGGAACTCTTTTTTAAGCTGAATGATTGTTTTCAGCCCTTCCAGTTCCGGGGGGGCAATGTCTGCGATGATAAAATCGGTCGGGTTTTCTCGATAATAGTCAATCCCATTTTGACCGACGGATGCTTCAATAACATGGAATCCTGCTTTTTCAAGCTGCTTTCTCAGGATGAGATGGATCGGAACATTTTTATCGATGATCAAAATCCGCTTCATGCCGTCCATCTTTATAGTCTATCGATCTTGTCAAATATCGTGTTTGATTGCATGTGTAAATTACTGCGAAAATCATACCACTTTGGCTTTTCCTTATCATGCGGCTAAAACAGGGACGTTCAGGTTAAACAATCGCTTGTACAGGTATGTTAATATCTTTGACATGATTGATATTGGACGATATTTTTTCAGATTGAGGAAAACTGCATCAAAATGGTGTAAAAACGCAGATTTGGTCCACTTTGCGCCCGATATCGAATGAAAAATTGGACGAATATACCAATCGCTAAATGGAAAAGCAAATTGTTAATGATTGTTCAGTAATCCAGATGTTTGTCTTCAAAAGGCATTTATGGTAATCCAGTGTAACGGGTTTATGATTGGTTGGATCTTCATGGTCTGGTTCACCATCTCCGGGATAGCCGGTTGAACTCTGCGGGAGTCTTTTTTGAGTATGGTCGGGGGGTGGGGCGGATTGCGAAATCAGTCGCCGAAAGCTACCCGCTGCAAAATCTTCAAGGAAGTAAATGAAATCCCGTATATGCGGCAGATTGGCAGAAAACAACGAGCGTTATGTGCCAAACCGATGATGCGGGTCTTCAGCATTCATAGCATAAGACCATCCCGGCTCAACCATTGATAAAGCTTTAAACCGGATGTCACGGACGGTGGATGATCTCTATCCATTCACTATCAGGATTTCTCTGCAGGTGTGTTTTTGTTTTTTCCGCGGTCTGCTTATTGAACGGACCAACGTAAAACTCTGTGATAGTGGCGTGGTCTTTCCTGGGGTTTAACACAAAACGCACCCTGATCTGGGGATATAAATGCTCGAGATTGGACTTCATACGGAGGCCATCTGCCTGATCGGGGAATTGACCAAAAGATATTTTGCATTGGTTATCTTTACCCGGTAACAGAAAAGGGAAGCCATTTGTTTTATTGTACTTGTTCAGGAGTCGCAGTTTTTCTTCAGCCCTTTTACGCGAAAAAGGGGTTGCGGAGATGAGTTCAAAATAGGTCGTCTTTTGGATATGGTTTTGTGTAATCAGCGGTAATTTCAGGGCCTTCATTCTATTTCTCAATTCGCTCTGACAGGCCTGGGTTATACAGGCACCAACTTTTATGAAATAGCCGCCTGACATTCTGGGAGGTTGGGATTCTGCCACGCTTTTCTTTTTCTGTCGTTTTGGGGGTATGGCGGGTGGTGGGGGTGCTGGTGCTGGTGGGGCAACAACCTTTTCCAACGGTTCCACTTTGATCGTATTGGGGGATCCTTCAAACAGTTTTTCGACCTGAGGATATTGATCCAGTGGCAGATCAATGTAGCCAAATCTTTTGAGACCGTAAAGCACGAATGCGACCACTACCATCAATAGCAGGAAGCTGAACAGCCATTTGAGTTTGCTTCTTTTCTTGCGAAGAGGCTTTACCTGCTGCCGTTCAGCTTTCTGTGCGTTATCCACCATAAAGAATACCTGTTTACTTATATTTTCTGTTAGGATATTTCTCTTTCGGAATATATATCATTAAAAAACAAAACCATCAAGAAAGATTGACAGCGTGGGGCATTCTGACCAGAAACAGAGCGGAACCCTGTTTTTCAGCTAATTTATTTGCAGGATCATTAAAGTTCTTGAGGGTACCTGCCGACTAAGAAACATCTAAATCTGTTTATTACAAGTCAGGAGAGAACAATGAAACGATTTAATTCGGCAACTGCATTTATGGTATGCCTGTTGTTACTGATAGGCGCGTTATCAATCAGTACCTTTACCTTCTTTAGCGGAATGGACAGCAGCTATATCCTGGTCCAGAGAGGCACGGCCCCTGCCCGATACATCACGAGCAGCTATGGCTATTACCAGAATAAAAAGGGATTTATCTTCTCGTTGACATTTCTATTTTCAGCGGCTTCCCTTTTCATCATGATTGTACTTCCTGCAGATGAGTCTGCGAGTGTCCGGAAGAAGTCGGCAGCACCCGAACCAGTCAGGCGCGGGGCAAGAGATGAGAGTGGCATTTCAGCAGTGGTGGAGCAGACCCCCGAAAGTATAAAAGCGGAGGAACCCGGTGCAGTCAGGATTGCACCTGAAAAAGAGGAACCCCTGGTTGCCGTTGCGGACGTCATCACCCTGGATGAAACCCTGGATGCAGAAGTCATGGACGAGGTAAAAGAAGGTGAGGATGATGTGGTTTACGGATCGGGTCCTGTCTCTGATGCGGCCATTATCCATTTTGTCCATAAGTTTCCGGACAGCGCATTGAAATTCCTGTATCGAAAACAACTGGACGGTAAGGCTCTGACCAGCACGGAAGAAGAGATCTATCAACAGTGGGAAAAACGCCAGATGACGCGAGGAAAGGTCAAGAGTTATATCAAAACGATGATGGACTGGAAAGAGTTGCCGAAGAAACCGCTATATGAAATCTGGAAAGAGATCCGGGATCATATTTTCGAAAACATTACCTGATTTTCCAAGTTTTTGTGGACCGGATAAGCGCTTCAGCAGTTGCCTGATCATGGTTCTCTGGAGCGCATACGGCCCTTCTGCGGTTGAACGGACCGGTACTTTTGATGAGTCCGGTCTGTCCCATTCTTCAGACTTCCTGCCCCATGGATGATCCTCAATCAATATTGACGGAGGACGCCAACGACCCGACCATGGATTGATACAGACTGTGGGGAGACATAAATCGGTTCCATTGAGAAGTTTGCAGGTTGCAGGCGGATGCGGTCTCCCTCGTGATAGTACTTCTTCAAGGTTGCTTCCTCATGATTAATCATGGCAATAACCATGTCGCCATTGTCGGCATAGTCACGATGTTCAACGATCACATAGTCGCCATTGCAGATACATTCCTCGATCATCGAGTCTCCCTGCACCTGGAGGACATAGGACTCTGCCGGGTGCCGGACCATCGATTGGGGGATTTCAACGGTCTCATTTTCCAGAAAATGTTGAATCGGTTTTCCTGCAGCTACCTTGCCCAGTAATGGCAGCTCAAGACTGTGGCTTTCCATTTGTTCAGGTGCTCCAGCTGTTTGAGTATCTTCTGGATCACTCAGAATACGAATGGATCGTGAAATATTGTTCTCAAAAGTCAGGACCCCTTTTTTCTTAAGGTTGTTCAAATGCTTATGAACCCCTCCAGCTGAAGCCAGCGAAAAATAAGAGGCGATGTCCCTGATGGCGGGTGGGAATTGATGTTGCCGAATATACTTTCTGATAAATTCCAGGATCTCCTGCTGACGTCTGGTTAGTTTCATTGGTTTTTCCTTAGCTTGGATTCCGGGTGTATGATACGAGTGCCATCAATAACGAGTCGTTGGGTGCAATCTGGATGACACCACCTGCTATGAAGTCAGGTATACTGAACATATGTATCCTTTTTGGGTGTTTGTCAACTGTATTTTAATGGAATTATGGCTTTTTCCGTCTAAACGAAGCGGCTCGGATTTAAAATTTTGCCTTTTGACTGAAATGAATCCGGACTGATACGGTTAACAGCATCGTTCGAATCGGTATCCGTTGGATGGAAAGATATCCATTTCCGGGAAACACAGTTAATTGATCCAGTATCGACCATTCAACAAGGGTTGGAGATTATAAATTAATTACTATGCTTTTAGAATCGTTTGTTTTATTAGGGATACCGCTCATGCGGCCATTGATTAAAGTCGCTGGGACCGGTCAAATGCGCCGTCTTGTCAGGGCCTGCGGCAGGACAGTGCGGGCTGGGTTGAATCGATGGATTTTGACAGTATTGATCTGTCTTTTGCTGGTTGGTGGCTGCAGTGACGAAAAAACGATATCGGGGGATTCCCCCGATATTCAAACGAAAAAGAGAGTATCCAGATCTGCTGCAAAACAGGACGAAAAACCATCGGCTGAAAACAGGAGATCCGATTCAAAGAAGCCTCTGCAGACAATTCGGCAAAGATCCGCTTCTGAATCGCCAACCCCGCCATTAGACGATTTCGAAAAACCCAAAACGTTGTCTCAAAAAGGGAATTTCACTGAAAGCGTTAATCAGGCTACCAAAGGACAGGAATCGTCTCACCATGACACCGAAATGGATCGGTTGCGCGTTTTATTTCGCGATAGCCGTCAGGTATTCAAGGCGATGTCGGATATATCAGAAAATCACAGGTTGTCATGGCAGTCACTGCAGCAAATGATAAAGGAGACAGCCGCAGAAAATGGGTTTTCTCAAGAACTGGGACAACATGCACAGCAATGGGCAGACTATCTGAACAAGCACAGCAGAGAGTTGAAAACGCTCTTTCAATTGCCGTATGAATGGCAGTCCCCTCAGGATATCCAGTCCCTTGAATTTGTTCGCAGTGGGAATATACTGCTGACACCTGCACAACAATCCATGTGGCAACACTGTAAATTAAGTTTCGAAAACCGGCAACCGGACTGGCAGATCAACCTGGTATCAGGATACCGCAGCCCTGCCTATGAAACATTTTTATTTACCCGCATGCCCGGCTCCCTGGATGAAATTCTGAGGCACACAGCACCACCCCATTTCAGCGGTCATCAAAGCGTGATTCCGGACATCACCGTCAAAATAACAGGAAAAAATGGCAGAACCGGTGAGGCGCTTCTTTGGAAAGAGGTTTATCCGGTATGCAGTCCCTTCGGTTTTACCCCGGGGATGCGAGGGGATAAACAGGACAGGGAATTAGGATTTATTGGCGTTGACAAACTGTATCAAACAACCTTTTCCAATAAACTGATTCCTGAACAGACGAAAAAGGATTTCTTCAGAGCTATGCAGCGGACGGATTTTTACCCTTCTCCGGATGGCATGCGGGTTCTGTTCGCGATCAGCGCTCAGGAATCCAGCCTGAGTTGGAATCCCCGCCTGAATCGGAGGAAAAAAAAGGACCTGAGGGGAAAGTTCGATCGCATCCTCGCAAATATTGAAAGTGCCTTTGGCGGAGCTGTTTCAGAATTGTTGTTTTCCGATGGACTTAATCAGGAGAAGAACCAGCTCATTGAAGAGATGAAAAGGATTACCAACCCTTCGAATCGCCGGATTCGGGAATATGACCTTTACCTCTGGACCCAGAAAGTGGGACGTTTTCTCAACCAGCTACTTGCCGAAAACCGGAAAATAACCCGGTTTGGACAATGGCTTTTTCAATTAGAACGGTTTGCTGAACAGATCCAATATGAGCCCCAGACTTTCGGTCTATGGCAGATCAATGTGAATCATCTGATAGAAAGGATTGAAAGGCATCCCCAGTTGAGGCGAAGGTTCCCCGAAATCTTCATCAAGCATGGCGATCAGTGGAACGTTGCCCGTTCGCGGATGATCGATGTTTTAAGCGGATTGCCTGATTCCGTTCTGGATCGTCAGAGAACGCTGGAACTGATCATTCATACCTATTTGCAGCCTCGTTATCAAAGTCACCTGCTGGGACATAAAGATGATCTGATGTTTTTTATCGCCGAAAACGTGGCCGGTGAGATGTCCACTTTTCGGGCTGGGATTCAAAAGCAGTTGAACGATAGAGTTGGCAGCCGTCTGGTGCTGGATGGCGATCTCTCGTTCTACTATCCCTATTCCACGAGGATAGACTGGAAACGAATATCCAATACCCAAAAAGCTATGCGCAAATTTATCCAGATGCGCTACGCCTATTTCAGTCGACCAGTAGATTCAGAGAAACTGGTGTCGTCCTTGTGTGAAGCGGAAAACTGGGAAAAGCTGCAGAAATCGGAGTTGTATCGCAGAATCATGCGAAAAGAGCAGGGCTTACGCGTCTTTCCTAATATAAGAAGCGATCTTTATCAGCAGACACCGCTGACATATGCCAGAATTACCATGAAGAAATCCAGGCTGTTCTAGAATTTTTAAACAGATTCATCTCAACCGATTCATTTCCAGACGATGACAGATCCTTACCGCTATAACTGCATTGATAAATCCCTGCTGCTTCCAGTCTACAAAAAGTACTACGTTTCAGCCTATTTCCGTCTGGTGCCCCAATGGCTGACGGCCAATATGATCACCATTTTTTCGACCGGGTTCATTATGGTCATGGCTGTGGTGGCATTTTTCTTTGAAAGCAAAGGATCGCCGTGGCATGCCCTGATATTTGCTTTCTGTCTCCATACCTATCTTCTGGGGGATCATCTCGACGGGATGCAGGCCAAAGAGAGTGGTACCAGTTCCCCACTTGGTGAATTCCTGGATCACTATCTGGATGTGTATAACGGGGCTATTGTTTTTTATGCCGTTACTGTTTTTCTGGGGCCTGTTCCAAAAGGACTGTTCCTTGTTCTGATGCTTCTGAACTGTGTGGCCTTTGCTGCGACCATGGTTGAAGAACTGGAGCGGAAAGAATTGATTTTCGGATATCTGGGAACATTGGAGGGAGTACTGTTTTTAAATGCTTTTTTCCTCTCCTGGCTGATTCCCCCGGTCAGAGCTTTCTGGCAACGGGATCTGTTATGGGGACATCCCGTATATTGGGTCATAATCATCGGACTTGGTCTTGGTTATCTGGGGACGATTGCTGATATTTTAATCCGCATTGGCAGAGTTCCAAAACCGTTTGCCCTGTTCCTCATCTGCAGTATCAGCTTCGCATACCTGCTGGGACACCAGTCGATGACCATGGCCAGCGCCTGGTTGATTCTGATCCTGTTCAGCGGGGACTATATTTCACGGGTGATGAACAGTTATTTACAATCAAAGCAGCACCAGTATCCAGATATCCTGTCAATGGCAAGTGTGTTCCTGGTTTTGGTGGCAGATTTGACAGGCCGGCTCAGTGCCGACCTGGTTCTCATTTATTTCAGCACCTTGCAGATCTGGCTGATCTTCAAGGTACTCTGGTCTTTTGTGACCACAGTTTATCAACTGCGGGAGCACTGGTATTGGACGAATCCCCGCTGAACGAACAACCTGACTGCGACCGGCTCATCCCTCCCCTTTCGACGTGAATCGTTTTTCCAGTCGTTTGACCCTCTCAAACAGATTGTCGAGGCTGTTGATCAATGCCTGGATCTGCCTCCAGACCTTTATCGGGCGCGAAGGCATCCCTGCGACGATTTCATGATCATCCGTCTTTGAAGTAATCAGTGTTCGTGCAAACAGGGTCACTCCGTTGCCGATTTTGAGATTGTCACGAATGCCAGACTGTCCCCCCATCATCAGGTGGTGGCCGATTTTTACACTGCCGGCAATGCCCGACTGGGCCGCAATCAATGCATGTTCTCCCAACTGCACATTATGTGCAACGTGGATCAGATTGTCGAGTTTGCTTCCACTACCAATGATGGTCTCGCCGAAACGGGCGCGATCAATCGTGGTACCGGCGCCTATTTCAACGTCATCACCAATAACCACCCGGCCAATTTGGGGAATTTTGAGATTGATACCCTCCCGCTGATAGTAACCGAATCCATCTGCACCGATGACGGCACCGGCATGGATAATCACCCGGTCACCGATCTGACAATTTTCCCGAATAGTAACATTTGGATAAATGAGAGAATCCTGGCCAATGCCGGTGTTTGCCATAATGACGACGCCTGCGCGGATAATGGTGTTCTTCCCGATTGAAACGTGTTCATAAATAACAGATCTGGCGTCGATGGTCACACCGTCGCCGATCGTCGCTTTTTCGCTGACAGAGGCATCGGGATGGATGCTGCAGCTGTGCCCGGGAGGATCGTGAAGCAGTTTTGTGGTCTCTATATGATGTTTGATGGGATCATTCGAGTAAATCAGGTTGAGCGCGGGATTATTCAGGCCATGGGGAACGATAATAGCCCCATCGATGA
>JAHJRI010000069.1 GCA_018830885.1 bacterium
CTGAATCGGTGATCCGGGATGTGGATATGGCCAAGGAGATGGCGACCTTCACCCGGAACCAGATCATGACGCAGTCTGCAACAGCGATGCTGGCGCAGGCCAATCAGCTGCCCCAGAACGTTCTTCAGTTACTGGGATAGCGAATCGTCAGGGGAGCTAATCGTTCTAATTCAGCTCCCCTGCAAATTCGCGAACCTCTGTGGATGACACAGGTGGTCGCGCTGATTTCAGGGGGATGTTCTGCTCTTGAGGGCGCTGAAACCCGGAATCGATCAAGTGAAAATGGTTTTCAATGATTAATGTCTAAATATCATTGAGATACACAAAGATGATTGGATAAATGATTGGTTTTGAAACTGCGGATGAAGCACGCCCTCTGAAAGAGCGGCGTGTTAAAGGCGGTTGTCTGTGCACATCAGTCAATGAATCCGATGTGAGAAGGCAGGTACCGGGTTTCAGGATAAGTCATCCCAGAACAAAAATCTAAGGTTCATTGACAATTGAACGGTTGGTGCAATCCGTTGCTTCCGATTTTATGCGAGTGATGGAGGAATGAAGGACCGTATCGTTTCGGGAATAGCGATAATTTCTTTTACAGGTTGTTTTGTTTGGGGATAGTTGTCGCTTTTCATTCCCGAGAGGATAACGCGATCTTCAAATAAATGGTGACAGGATTTCCTGTCCATCTGCTCTGGCATTAGACAAACTGAGATGTAGGTGTCTGACTGGCGGCAATGAGGGAGTGATGTATCCTGTATCGACACAGTTTCTATTCGCAAGTGTCGTGTTATGTCTCGATTGTCGCTTCGATTCCGCAGAAATCTGGGGACACGTAACGAGTACATGTCCCCGAATTCCTGCTGTTTCCAACATTAGACAGTTGACTGGACACGAGTGGTTTCTGATATTTGGATGCGATGATGCAGGTGACAGCGAAGAGAGGAGAATTAACTATTCTTAAATTGGTGGATTCTGCTGCCTGTTGGAGTCGCCAGAGCTTAAAGACATTGATTTCCAGACCGGAATTCTGTCATGCAGTATTCCCGGAGAAACGGCAAAAACGGATACAGAGTCAGTTCTGGCAGGGAGAAGAGGTTTATGAAAAAATCGATTGCCTATTCGTCTGGCAGTCCGCCTGGAAACCGGGAAAGAACCGGCCAGTGGACCATTCTGCCAGGGAGGATCAGACCATGAAAAAGCAGTCCGGGAATCCGTCTGGCAGTCCGCCCGGAAACCGGGAAAGAACCGGCCAGTGGACCATTCTGCCAGGGAGGATCAGACCATGAAAAAGCAGTCCGGGAATCCGTCCGGTAGTCCGCCCGGGAATCGGACAGGAACAGACCAGGGGTCCGTTCTGACCAGGAGGATCAGACCATGAAAAAGCTGTCCGGCAGTCCGTCTGGAAACCGGGAAAGAACCGGCCAGTGGACCATTCTGCCAGGGAGGATCAGACCATGAAAAAGCTGTCCGGCAGTCCGTCTGGAAACCGGGGAAGAACCGACTGGAAGATTGATTCAAGCCTTTTGAAACAGTCTTATATTCGACCAGTTGCGTATAACCGAGCTTGCCCTGTTTTAGTGGAGGACGATTCTCGGTACCGGAATAAAACGGCCATGACGCCACAGAGAGTATCGAAAAGGAACGATATGGGAGTAGACTTCCCTGCTAATAGCAATTGTCAGGAAAAGGGGTTCATCAGTCAGTCTGAGCATCGGCTGTGGATAACACTGTTTTGTGGATTGACTTTTTTAAGTGAGGTGGATGTGTCATGAATAGGAACCCTCTATCGGAGTGTTTATGGTTAGATAGCTGTTTTTATGACAACCTAAGGGATGCAGCGATTGCGATTGATTCCAGGGCTGCATTTTAGCCATTTCATCTTTAAAGACAGCCGTATTGCCCGGCCTGTGCAGAGCAGTAGACTGTATTGATATGTGAAAAACGCTTGGTATGTGCCCTATGCGCGGTATGCAGGGCGAATGGATCTCAACCACAGCGTTGGCTTGGAATAATGAGATCGGTAAAGCAGGATTTGTCAGTTTTGTTCAGAATTCCTGATATTCCGGAAGCTTTGAACTTGAGCCTGATACGAGAACGGAATGAATCCGTTCACAAATAAAAAAACACTACAAGGAGGTAGGTATGAGTTTAAGAATTAATCATAATACGAGTGCGATTAATTCCCACAGAAATTTGCAGATGAATCAGGCAGGGATGTCTAAAACCCTGGAGAAACTCTCTTCAGGACTCAAGATCAATCGCGCTTCTGAAGGACCGGCAGCGTTGGTGATATCCGAGCAGATGCGGGCCCAAATAGCTGGTTTGAGTCAGGCCATCGACAATTCGGAAACTGCTGTTTCCATGATCCAGACAACCGAAGCAAATATGGGGGAAATCAGCAATCTTCTGACGAGTATACGCCAACTGGCGATTCATGCCGCCAATGAGGGTGTCAACGACGAGGTGATGCTGACGGCAGACCAGAAGGAAATCGATAATGCTCTGGCAACCATTGATCGCATTGCCAGTCAGGCGCAGTTTGGAAATAAGAGACTGCTGGATGGATCCCGAGGGGCCTTTGCCACGACAACGGGCGAGAATCTGGAATTCGTCAGCGCAACCCTGGATACCGGTGATTCCCGGGAAAACGGGTTCGATGTCAAGATAACCCAGGCAGCGACGAAAGCCGGTGTTGTTGGATCAACGGCGATTACCGAGGAGATCGTTAAGGCTGGGGAGGAAATGACGGTCATTGAAAACGGAAAAATGGCAACCTATACGTCGAATGCAGATGATACCGCTGCCACTATGGTTCAGAACCTGAGAAACGAAATCAACCGGAAAGGGCTTGAACTGGATATCAAACTCAACGATCAGGGAATGATCGAGATAAAACACAAAGAGTACGGATCTGAACATGGATTCCAGGTTTTGAGCAGTACAGCCGGGGTGTTGAGCAAAAACGGGAACCAGATTGAAACAGCAGAGGCCGGCAAAGATGTAAAAGGAACCATTAATGGCGAATCTGCAGTCGGTAAAGGTCAAATACTCACCGGGGTTAAGGGGGCGGGTTGTGTGGATGGTCTCAGTATCCGTTACTATGGGGATGGCAAAAAAATGCTTATTCCACCCGACTGTGAAGTTGCCGATATTGAGGTTGAAACCGAGGGAGCAAAGGGGCAGCCTCAAAAAGATGAAATCGCTGCGGATGGTTTATCGGTCGGTCGGGTGTTTGTCGCTCAAAATTCGATGCGTTTCCAGGTTGGCGCCAATGCCAATCAAACGGTCGGGATTTCCGTTAAAAGCGGAAATCCTGAGAATATGGCAAAGGGAATCGCCAATAAATCCGGCTTCGAAAGCCTGGCAGATATCGATGTAACGAATTTCCAGGGAGCACAGGATACCATCAAAATGGTGGACAGTGCGATCAGTCAGATAGCTTCGGATCGGGGCGAACTGGGCGCTTTCCAGAAAAACACCCTGGAGAGCAACCTCTCGAACCTGCGAGTGGCCAACGAAAATCTGGTCTCGGCAGAATCGATTATCCGCGACGTGGATATGGCAAAAGAGATGGCGACATTTACCAAAAATCAGATCATGACCCAGTCGGCAACAGCCATGTTGGCCCAGGCAAATCAATTGCCTTCCAACGTGTTGCAACTGTTGGGTTAGTAATATCCAAGGCACCCGGAAGCATTCTGTTCCCTGATTCCTTTTTATTGAAGGGGTTTCGGAGAAATTGAATAAAAAAGAAGAATGCTTCTCGGTATCTGAACAAAAAGTATTATGGCTACTGAAAGATTATTACCAAGGAGTCAACGATGACTTTTCGTATTAACAATAATATCAGAGCCTTAAATTCGCATCGGTTTCTTCAGACGAACCATTCTGATCTATCCAAATCGTTGGAGAGGATCTCTTCTGGTTTGAAGATCAATCAGGCTGCAGACGGACCGGCGGCTTTTGCTATTTCGGAACATCTAAGATCGCAGGTCGCCGGTTTAAATCAGGCGATTGAGAATTCAGAAACAGCGGTTTCGATTCTGCAGACAACAGAATCCAATATGGGAGAGATCACCGGTTTGCTGAATGGCATCAGGCAACTGGTGATCCATGCCTTAAATGAGGGGGCGAATGATAAAGTGGCAATAATTGCCGATCAAAAAGAGATCGATGCAGCCCTCAGAACAATCGAAGAGATTGCCAGTAATGCCCGTTTTGCTGATAAATACCTGCTGGATGGTTCCAACGGGGTTTCCGGGTCAACGACGGGTGATGGACTGGAACTTATCTCTGCCACAACAAGAACAAAGGATTCAAGGGAGAAAGGATTTGAAGTGCGTATTACAAATCGTGCTTGCCGGTCCCATCTGAAAGGGTCAACCGCCTTAACGGATCAGATGGTCAAAGCGGGAGAGAGACTGACGTTAATTGAGAATGGCAAAAAAGCGACGTACCTTTCAAACCAGAATGACACGATTGAGACGACCGTTCAGAATCTGCGGTCAGAGATCACCAAATATGGTTTGGATCTCAATGTCGAATTAACAGCGGACGGCGTACTGGCAGTCCGGCACAATCAATATGGTAATAACTATGAGTTTCAGGTTTCCAGCAGCACCGCCGGGGTCTTGAGCAGTCAAGCCAACCAAATCCAGAATGTCAGCAATGGTAGAAATATTGGAGGGACGATTAATGGCGAATCAGCTGTTGGAGAAGGGCGGTATTTATCGGCTATCGATGGGGCGACCTGCACAGACGGACTCAAAATCCGTTATCTGGGAGATGATATTGATCCCCGTTTAAAGGCTGATTGCGAGATCAGGGACATGGTAGTGGATGAAACGGTTGAATCTGATGCGCCGGATATTCCCCCTGGAGGGATTGCTGTTGGAAGGGTCTACATTGCACAGAACTCCATGAAGTTTCAGGTGGGGGGAAACAGAAACCAGATGATCAACATTTCACTCAGGGATATGAAACCATCCGGTTTTGCAACAGGAATTGCCAATAAGTCGGGATTTCGAAGTCTCGCTGATATTCGGATTACGGACAGTGATCTGGCCCAGGACGCACTGACCCTGGTTGATGTTGCCATCAATCAGATTGCTTCTGAACGGGGTAAACTGGGCGCATTTCAGAAAAACTCACTGGAAACAAACCTGTCGAATCTTCGCGTAGCGAATGAAAACCTGATTTCATCAGAGTCGATCATCAGGGATGTCGATGTGGCCAGGGAGATGGCGCTGTTTACGAGAAACCAGATCAAAACCCAGGCTTCATCAGCCATGCTCGCGCATGCAAACCAGGAGTCTGATAATGTATTGAAGCTGTTAGAATAATTTCTAACCTTTAAAAACAGAGGTGCTGAGGACCTGGATAACATGCTCTGACTCTGATGATGTCTGGCAGTGCCCTGAATATGATTCATCGGTAATGGATGAACAAATTAATAGCGAATTGTTCCGGTCATGGGTTCAGGTTGAAAGCAATAGGCGTGACCGGCAGTTCAGAATGGGCATTTCAATAGATTAAGGTGGGTAATCCATACCAGCATGTTTTTTTGTTTAACTGGATTTTATAAATCCGGATTTGTTAATTCAGCAGGGAGGTTGATGGGAAAATATGTTTTAAAACCGTTTTTTTCCGGGCTAACCAGCAACGGATTGTTGGCTGTCCCGGAATTCTGAAATACAACCATTGTAAACTTTACAAGGAGGTAGGGTATGAGTTTGCGAATTAATCACAATACCAGTGCACTCAATGCACATCGAAATTTACAGGCAAACCAGAATAGTCTGTCAAAGACTCTGGAAAAATTATCATCCGGTCTGAAAATCAACCGGGCTGCTGAAGGACCGGCGGCACTGGTTATCTCAGAACAGATGCGGGCCCAGCTGGTCGGGCTGAACCAGGCGATCGATAACTCGGAAACGGCGATATCGATGGTTCAAACCACAGAGGCCAATATGGGTGAAATCAGTAATCTTCTGACCAGTATGAGACAGTTGGCCATTCACGCAGCTAACGAGGGTGTGAACGACGAAGTGATGCTTGAGGCCGATCAGAAAGAACTGGAAAACGCTCTGGATACGATCGGTCGGATCGCAGTGCAGGCCCAGTTTGGTAACAAGAGATTGCTGGATGGTTCCCGAGGTGCTGCCGGGACAACTACCGGGGAAAATCTTGAGTTTGTGGGGGCGACATTGGCTACCGGGGATTCCCGGGAAAACGGATTTGACGTCAAGGTTACCCAGGCTGCTGCCAAGTCCTTTGCCATCGGACAATCAGCCCTGACCCAGGAGATGATCAATGCCGGTGAACAGCTGACCGTGATCGAACAGGGGAAAATGGCAACCTATGTTACCAACAAGGATGATACGGCAGCTACGGCGGTGCAGAATCTCCGTTCAGAGATCGAGAGGAAAGGGCTAAACCTTGATATTACCCTGAATGAAGACGGTCGGATTTCTATAAACCATCGGGAGTACGGCTCAGAACATTCATTCCAGCTTTCAAGCACGACTGCTGGTGTGCTGAGCAAGAATGCCGGGGAGATAGAGATCTCCCAGATGGGAAAGGATATCAAGGGAACGATTAATGGTGAATCGGCCATCGGTAAAGGGCAGGTATTGACCGGGGTGAAAGGGGCTGCCTGTGTGGATGGGTTAAGTGTCCGTTACTATGGTGATGGTAAAAAAGGTATCATCCCCCCGGGCTGCGAAGTAGCTGATTTGGTGGTGGAAGTCAAGGAGGGTGAATCCCCGCGACAGGAGATCCCAGCGGAGGGGATCTCGGTCGGTCGGGTGTTTGTTGCCCAGAATGCCATGCGGTTTCAAGTCGGTGCCAACCAGAATCAGACGGTGGGGATATCCATTAAAAGCGGACATCCGGAAAGTATGGCCCGTGGACTGGCAAATCAATCCGGTTTCGAAAGCCTTGCAGACATCGATCTGCGAACCTTTCAGGGTGCTCAGGATGCTCTCATGCTCATTGATTCGTCGATCAACCAGGTTGCTGCGGATCGAGGCGAGCTCGGTGCGTTCCAGAAAAATACCCTGGAAAGCAACCTGTCAAACCTGAGGGTTGCCAATGAAAATCTGGTTTCATCCGAGTCTGTTATCCGTGATGTGGACATGGCCAAAGAGATGGCTGCGTTTACCAAAGACCAGATTATGACACAGTCCGCAACCGCCATGCTGGCTCAGGCAAACCAGGTTCCGGTAAATGTCTTGAAACTGCTGGGCTAATCATGCAGCGTCAGTATGGTGCCATTTTCGCAGTATGCTGATGTCGGTTTTTAAAATAAGTGTTTCAGGGGTGTTGGGCTCAGCTGTTGCTGCAATGCCCTTGATGCTCTCAATTCAAACGTTTTGTTCAGAATCTGTTCGGATGAGAAGGAAACATAACAACTGCGAGTGTTTTGTAAGGAGAGGGGCTCGACTGTTCAGTTTTCAATTCGATCATTCCGGATATAACACTCATTTGACATGGAAGATAAAAAAAACAAGGAGGTATAGTTGAGTGAAAATGGTCTAGCAAATTTGTTGAGCAGGACTTTCCTGTGAAAAGAATGAATCTTTTTATAAAATACAAGGAGGTATGTTATGAGTTTAAGAATAAACAATAACATCAGCGCATTAAGTGCACATCGGCATTTAAAGAAAAATGATGACCGGTTGACCCGAACACTTGAAAAATTGTCATCAGGACTTCAGGTTTCCCGGGCAGCGGACGGACCGGCAAAACTGGTGATTTCTGAGCAGATGCGGTCTCAGATCGGTGGTCTTCAGCAGGCCATTGACAACTCTGAAACTGCCATTTCGCTTGTGCAGACGACAGAAGCCAATATGGCCGAGATCAGTTCACTGTTAACCAGTGTCCGTCAATTGGCCATCCATGCTGCTAATGAGGGGGCCAATGACGAAGTGATGCTCCAGGCGGATCAGAATGAGATCCGAAATGCCCTGGATACGGTTAACCGGATTTCCGCCCAGGCGCAGTTTGGAAACAAACGGTTGCTGGATGGATCCAACGGGGCGTCCGGTTTTACGACTGGTGGAAACCTTGAATTCGTCGGTGCCAGTTTAAAAACAAAGGATTCAAGTGAACATGGGTTTGATGTCAAAATCACCCAGAATGCCACGCGTTCATCGGTTGTCAGCTCGACAGCACTCACCCAGGAGATGGTCTCCGCAGGGGAAAAGCTGACGGTTATTGAAAACGGAAAAAACGCCACCTATACGTCCAATGTCAATGATACAGTGGCAACAACAGTCCAGAATCTCCGTTCTGAAATCGACCGGAATGGTCTCGATGTGGATGTGATGGTGGATGAAAATGGTATCGTTTCCGTTCGGCATCGTCAGTACGGGTCCGAATTCGGTTTTCAGGTCCTGAGCAGTACCGCCGGGGTCCTGTCCCAGGTTGGTGACGAGATCAACAGTGCCACGGCCGGACTTGATATCAAAGGAACGATCAATGGAGAGTCGGCCATCGGACGGGGTCGGGTGTTGACCGGTATTACCGGTGCCAGTTGTGTGGACGGTCTGGCTATCCGGTACACCGGAACTGAGAAAATCGGGATTCAGGAAGACTGCGTTGTCTATGATCGTATCGATGAGAATGGCAGTGTCAAAGTCCCGGAAGCGGAAGAGATCCCGGAGGGTGGCAAATCCGTCGGGCGCGCCTTCGTTTCGCAAAAGTCCCTGAAATTTCAGGTTGGGGCCAATCAGAACCAGACGGTGGGGATCTCTTTGGGCAGTACCCACTCGGACAACCTGGCCAGGGGGGTGCTGAACAGAAGTGGGTTCAGAAGTTTGAACGAAGTTGATGCCACCACCTTCCAGGGGGCGACCGATGCCCTCACATTGGTGGATGAGGCGATTAATGAGGTGACAGCACTTCGGGGGGCACTGGGGGCTTTTCAGAAAAACACACTGGAAAGCAATCTCTCCAACCTCAGGGTTGCCAATGAAAACCTCATTTCAGCTGAATCAATCATTCGTGATGTGGATATGGCTGCAGAGATGGCAGAATTCACCAAGCATCAGATAATGATGCAGTCAGCCACGGCCATGCTGGCTCAGGCCAACCAGATTCCCCCCAATGTGCTCAGGCTGCTCAATTAAAATGGGTGGAAAGCTCTGCCTGATTTGCTATCAGGCAGAGTACCCTGGCTGTGTTCCTGTTAATCCCAGTTAATATTTTTGTCTGGGGAAATATCCGCAATTGGGCATATTTAACTGTTTTTAAGAAGCTTTGTTGGAAAACAGGTCCGGTTCACAGCCGGTTGTCTAAAATGCCTGCCTGGGATTCAGGTTAGATCTTTGCATTTCCTATGGTTGAATAGGCTGGCAAGGAGTGTTGTCAATATGTTACCCCCTCCCTGTGTAAAAAAAGGAAACGGGGTGAGAAAAGCATCCCGGGCAGTCAATTGAGGGAACAACGTCATGGATTAGTTCGGGCCGGCGGATTCAATGCTGGTTCAGGTCCAACGGATGGTAACATTCCGGGATTTCATCGGTTACCTCCTAAATACATGAAACCTAACAAGTAATGAAAGTGTGATGAGTGTAAAAACAAGGATTGGATATTGGGTCGGGATGGTTCTATTGTGCCTGCTACTTACCGGGTGTGGTTTCGGATCAACAACAAAAAAGAAGTGCCTGCCTTGCACCAGCAGTCGCAGATCAGCGTATCAGGCAAAGCGTTTAACGGTCTTTCAGGTCGTCATGCGACCGGATGGTCTATTTGAAGCCCGGTTGGAATTCAGCAGCTGAGAATCAGGCAGACTGTTTGTCAAGGGGATATCTGTAAGAAGCTAATGTTTCACAGGGGAAGATCTGCCAACTGGAATGGTTTTTTAAGGATGCTGCTGCGCGGTCTCTTATTTCCCTTGTTTCAAAGACCCCAAAAATCGTGCTGCCAGAACCGGAAAGACCGGAAGCACTGGCCTTGTTTTCCATCAGGGTCATGCGACATTTTTCCAATGCGGGATAGTGGATTGTCAAAGGTCCCCAGAAATCGTTCATTTCGGGTTTGAGTCTGCAAATTTCATCCATGGTGTATTGATGGAGGGGGGCATTTTCACCTGAAATAAGGCAAATCCTGTATGCTTCGGCGGTGGATATTGGGAAACCTGGATAAACCAGCAGGAGAGGCAGGGGGTCAAAATCGGGAAGCGGGGTCAACTGTTCTCCGATTCCGCAGGCAAGAGAGGGTTGGGGACTGATAAAAAAAGGCACATCCGCGCCCAATTGGATGGCCATCTGCTTCAGTCGGTGGTCAGACAGTGACAGGTGCAACAATCGGTTCAAGACAACCAGGGTCCCTGCCGCATTCCCACTGCCACCACCCAGGCCGGCACCGGTCGGAATATTTTTTTGCAGATGGATCCGGAGAGAGATCGGTTGCCCGATTTCCCACTCCAATAACCGGATCGCTTTGATAATCAGGTTGTCATCTACAGACAGCCCTGCCAGGTTTCCGGTCAGCTCAAGGCTGTTGCTATTGCACGGCTGAAGTTCGATCTGGTCGAAAAGGGAAACCGGAATGTAATCCAAAAGCAGGTCATGATACCCGTCCGCTCTTTTTCTCTGAATTCGGAGAAATAGGTTTATTTTTGCCGGGGTTGAGAACCGGCAGGGTTGGCCTGGCGTCATGGAAGATTTTGAGAAGGTTGGATTTCAGGGCACCTTGACGCATCAAAATTATCGAGTTTACCGCACCAACGGGTTGCTCTTTGAAGAAACGCACGAGTCCATCCAAGAACCTTTTGATGCTGACTGAGTTCCCGTTAATCGAGGTGCCCTTCAGCGAATTGATTCAACGAGCCAAGTATCGGCGTTACTTTTTTTCCAGGTATTTATCTATGACCTCAATAAATACTGACCGTGGCTGAGCGCCTGAAATAATCTCTCCGGCAACAACCCCTGTCGCACGATCATATTTCCCGATTACAAATCCCGGCGTACCTTTTATTCCCGCTTCATTTGCTGCTTTTTGATCATTTTCGACACGGCTGCGGTATTTTTCTTCTGTCAGGCATGCATTAAACCGCTTCAGGTTTGTTAATCCGGCTTCCCTGGCATATGCATTCAGTTCTTTGATCTGCAGGGTCTGATAATTCTTGAACAGTATGTCATGATACGGCTTGAATTTTCCCTGATCCCGCGCACATTCAACTGCAATGGCAGCCTCATCCGCCTCACGATGAAATGCAAGCGGAGAGTGACGATATCCGAATGCAACCCTGCCCTCATAGATCGTGCGCAGTTCTGAAATCGTCGGTTGAATCCGGCTGCAGAAGGGACATTGGTAATCGGAAAACTCCAGTACCATCACCGATTCCCCTTTTTTCTCCCAAAGATAGGCGGTTTCAACGGGCACATGGACGAGGAATTCATTCGGTTTCTGAAGATGGGAGACAATCAGTCCCCTGCTGATAGCGTTCTGATAAAGAACATCAAGTTGACTGGAAAC
>JAHJRI010000070.1 GCA_018830885.1 bacterium
CCCGTCGGTCAGCGATGTGCCGGGCAATATCGATCTGGTGTCCGTCATCGTGCCCGCCAGATTTGTGCCGGAAGTGATTCGTGAAGCCGGTGCCAAGGGAGCAGCCGGAGCGGTCGTTCACTCGGGCGGCTTCTCCGAAGCCGGCAACCAGGAACTCGAAGACCAATTGCTTTCCGCTGCCCGGGAATGCGGGATGCGGATTCTGGGACCGAACATTCAGGGTATCAACTATATTCCCAACAAAATGTGCTGCATGTTCCTGCCCGTCATCAAAACCAGGGGCCCCCTGACCGTTATCACCCAGAGCGGAACTGTGACCACTGCATTAACCGAATGGCCGGACCAGGAGGGGTTGGGAATCAGCGCAGCCGTCAACCTGGGAAACCAGATGGACCTCTGCGAATCCGACTACCTGGATTTCTTCGCACAGGATCCTGAAACCAGGGTGATTGTCATGTACCTTGAAGGGGTGAAAGATGGTTCACGTCTTTTTAAAACCCTCAGGCGAACAACGACCATCAAACCGGTCGTGATTCTCAAAGCCGGTCGGACAAGCGTCGGGAAGAGATCCGCCGCTTCCCATACCGGATCCCTGGCATCCAATTACGATGTATTTGCATCAGCCTGTCGCCAATGCGGTGCCTATATCGCCCATGATCTTGAAGAGACCTATGATGCAGCCAAGGCTCTGGCCTGTATGCGTTCACCCAGGGGCAATCGGTTGCTGAGTGTCTCGACTTCAGGTGGTGCCGGTATTCTGGCCGGTGATCATGCCGAACAATTCGGGCTTGCCATGCCACTTTTATCGGAAGAGGCAATCAAGGGTATCCGGGACAACGGGGCCCCTCCCCTGGCCAATCTCTCCAATCCGCTGGATATGGTCACATTGGCGGCGGACCATTTTGAACAGGTCATTCAGGTTGCAGACAGATACGATCCGGCAGACGTTATTCTGCTCAACCTGGGAGATCCCGTTGAAGGAGCCGTGGCGTTGGCTGAAAAACTATCCCGGCAGCTCACCGCCAGCTTTGCCGTTACCTATTTTGCGGGCGGAGAAGAGGAGCAGCTGGGACAGCTGGCGATGCACAAGCGGGGAATCGCGGTTTTCAAAACCCCCGAAAGAGCGGTGCGAGGCATTGGGGCCGCAGTCTGGTATGCGGCTTATCGACGTAAACGCAACCTGCAGCAGGGAGGTATCCAATGAACATAGCGACCAGGCAGATGATGGAGGAGCCGGCGGCGATTCAACTCATTCAGAAATATGGCCTGAAATACCCCGACCATTGCTGGGTGACGTCAGCCGAGGAAGCCGCCGAATTTGCGGCGGCAAGTAACGACCCGATAGTCCTGAAAATAATCTCGCCACAGGTGATTCACAAAAGCGATGCCGGCGGTGTGATAACCGGCATTGTGGGTGCTGAAACAGCTGCGCGTCAATTCAGGGAAATGATCGAAAAAGTGAAGAGAACAACACCTGGGGCGGAAATCAAAGGGGCACTGGCCTGCCGCCAGGCCGAACCGGGTCTGGAGCTGATTATCGGCGGTCTGCGGGATTCCGTTTTCGGACCGACGGTGATGTTTGGCCTGGGGGGCATATTTACCGAGGTTTTCAAGGATGTCACCTTCAGGATTGCGCCCCTGGACCGAATCGATGCGGAAGAGATGCTTGACGAAATCAAAGGCCGTATTCTCCTGGATGGATACCGGGGACAACCGGCGGTTGACAGAAACGCACTGGCGGAGGCCTTGCTGGCCGTGGGAAATATCATGCTGGCAGAGGACGACGTCGAAGAACTGGACCTCAATCCGGTAAGAGTTTACCCCGCCGGATTGCTGGTGCTGGATGCAAGAGTTATTAAAAAGTATTAGCCACTTTTCAGATTATGTTTGGCTAAAGAAGCCGATACCTGTATGTCATTAAACTCATTCTCAACGGCCATCCCTGGCCGTTTTCCGAGGGCGGTCGGTGACACCACCTCCAGGTGGCGTTTAACCACTCCCAATCCGTTCAATCACATACAGGTACCGTCTTCCAACGAAAAAAGGGGTAAATCGTTACAAAATGATTTTTGATCCCATAGTATTCGGGGTCACTTTAAAAAGAAGAAATCATGGATAGAAAAGCCATTGACGCGATATGCACCGAGGTTGACTTTCTGTATGATGAGATGGTCTCCGTTCTCCAGGAACTGGTTCGCATTCCCAGTGTGACCGGGGAAGAGGGCCCGGCCCAGGCGTTTATGAAAACACAGTACGAGGCGCTGGGGCTGGAAGTGCATTCCCTGGAGGCAGACCGCAGTAGAGTGGTAGAACACATTACCTATTGTGACAGCGGTCACCCTTTCAAAGACCGGCCAAATATTATCGGTATTAAAAAGGGGGACCCGCGCAAACAATCGATTATTCTCAATGGACATGTGGACGTGGTGTCCGCAGAGCCACTCAAACAATGGAAACACGACCCCTGGGGCGCCGAGATCGAGAATGGCCGCCTCTACGGTCGCGGGGCGCTAGACATGAAAGCCGGGTTGATCAGCAACCTGTTTGCGCTCAAGGCATTGCTCCAGGCTGACCTGGAGCCCATGGGCTCCGTTATGCTCCAGAGCGTCATTGAAGAGGAGCACGGTGGCGGCGGTGGAGCCCTGGCCTGCTTTCTGGAAGGATATACGGCCGATGGCATGATCGTCTCCGAACCTGCGCCATGGGTAACCGTCTCCCTGGCCGGGATCATACGCTGTACGATCAAGGTCCAGGGCAAATCCGCCCATCCTTCCCAGAGTCATCTGGGGGTGAATGCCATCGGGAAGATTCTGCCCCTCTATAAAGCCCTGGAACAGCTTGATCTTCGCCGTAAGGCCGAGGTTCATTTTCCGTTGTTTGAACAAAACGGGGCCCCTTCCTGCCATCTGATCGTGGGCACCCTGCATGGTGGCGAGTGGATCGCCAGCGTGGCCGGGGCCGCTGAGATGGGCTGCCGAATCGGTTTTATTCCCGGTGAAAAGACCGACGATATCAGAAAAATGATTGAAACCCTGGTTGCCGACATCGCGCATCAGGACGAATGGTTGCGCGACCATCCGCCCCTGATTGAGTGGCACCCCTTCCAGGCCGAACCCCATTACCAGGATCCCGACCACCCCTTTGTCCAGACGGTGATTTCAGCGCTCAGTCATGTGCAGAATCCCGTCACACCGGTCAAACCCCATGGCGTGACCTGGACGGAAGATACCCGTCTGGCTCAGCACTTCGGTGTGCCTGCCTTAAGTTTCGGTCCGTGCGGGGAACGTCCCCACGGCATTGATGAATGCGTGACGTTGGAATCTCTCAAATCAGCTGCCAAGGCAGCAGCTCTGGCCGCTTATCAATGGTGTCTCGGGGATAAATCGTGAGGGGCTTGAATTAACACTTGAATAAACCGAGAAAATCTAAAATGGAGGATATGATATGAAAAGGAAGAAATTGATCAGGTTAATGGTAACTTTGCTTTCAGCCGTATTTATTTTCATGTCCGTTTTCACCGGCAGCGCCTGGGCCAAAACGTTCAAACTGACTGTCGGCGGAGGGGCTCCCGCCGACGTCTGGCCCCCCTTCACGGTCCTGCGCGATTTCTGGTGTGCCGAGGTGAAAAAACAGGTTGAGGCCAAAACCAAGCACAAAATTGAATATGATTTTCAATGGGTGTCATTAACCAAAATCGCCGAAGACCTGGAAGCGATTCAGAGGGGAATTCTACATGTTGGCGCTCCACTGCCGGTTTTTGAACCCAGCAAGCTATTCATACACAGTTTCGGTCATTTCGCTCCTTTCGGTACGTCTGACCTGATGAAGGCCACTAGGGTCAACATGGAGGTGTATGAAAACATTCCTTTCCTGCGGGATGCCTACGAAAAAAGATTCGGGCAGAAATGGCTGGGAGTCTTCAGCTATGAAGATTACGACCTGTTTACGACTTTTCCGGTTGAAAAACTGGAGGATATGCAGGGCCACAAAATTGCGTGTGTGGGCATGAACTGCCCCTGGATCGCAAACATCGGGGTTGTGCCGGTGAAAAGCGGTTTCGCCGAGGCGTATACCAGTCTGCAAACAGGGGTTTATGACGGTTTTATGGCTTTTTTGACCGGGTACTACAACTATAAATTCTACGAGGTGGCAGGACACTTCACTTATCTGGGGCTGGGCTGTACCAGTGCCGGTAGTCTGACTGTCAATATGAAGGTCTGGAAATCCCTGCCCAAAGAGATTCAGGAGATCATGATTGATGTCGGTCGGCAATACCCGTTCGAGGTAGCAAAAGCGGTCGAGGCAAGGCGAACTTTGGCTAAGGAGGAACTCCTCAAAAAAGGTATACAATTTCACACCATGTCGATGGCAGAAAAACGAAAGTGGATGCTAAAACTTGGCGACATGGCTGATATGAGGGCCAAGGAAGCAGACAAAATGGGTTTTCCCGGTACCGAGGTGATGAAATACTACGTGGATGCCATGGCTCGCGCAGGACATGAATGGCCGATAAAATGGGAAATCAAGTAGAATTTTGATCCGTACCGACAATGGGAGACGTTATCACCGGTAGGCCACTGCAGGCTGCCGGCTCCGTCATTGGGGCGATAATCTTAATCAGAGAGTATGAAACCAACTGTTGTGTGGCAAAGCCCTGCAACAGCGAAACAAAGGGGCTTATACAATATGGCTCAATCGCAAACAGGCAAGCTTTTCAGCACAGTATTGAAAGCGTTGGTAAAATTCGCCTCCGGTCTGAATGCCGTGGCCACCATCTGGACGTTTATGCTTGTGTTTTTTGTGACAGCGGATGTTGTGGGGAGATTCGTTTTTAATCACCCCATTACTGGCACGCCCGAGATCGTACAGGGCTCCCTGGTAGGGCTGGCTTTTTTATACCTGCCCCACACGACATGGACGGGCCGCCAGATAAAATCGGATCTGCTTCAATCGCTGCTGGGGCTGAAATTCAAGCGCATTATGAAATTCTTTTCTCCACTTTTCGGAATGGCGGTTTTTCTGTTGATCGCTTATACCAACTGGTATGACATGATGGAGGCCTGGAGAATCGGCGAATGGGAAGGGGAAGGAACCATGCGCGTACCGGTTGCGCCTTTTCGAACCATTCTTGTTGCCGGATCAGTCCTGACGGCTGTTTTTTACGCTGTTCGCTGTTATGAGGGGGCTTTAGAACTGGTTGCACGTCGGGAAAAGGAGGACTGATGGATCCAACGATGATTGGTTTTATATTCGTGCTGGTCATGATGACCTCGATCCTGATCGGTATTGATGTGGCCGTGGCCCTAATGGGGACGAGTTTCGTTGGCATGTGGATCATCCGCGATTTTGATACTGCCTGCTCTCTCTTCGGCAGCACAGCCTTTAACACCCTGTTTGAATACCTCCTGGCGGCAGTCCCCCTGTTTATCATCATGGGACTCTTTGGCAACATGTCCGGGGCCAGCGAGGACCTGTTCGATTCAGCTAACAAATTGCTGTCCCGGTTTCGGGGCGGGCTGGGTATGGCAACGGTTTTGGCCAACGCGGTGTTTGCGGCCATCACAGGTGCCAGTATTGTTTCAGCGGCTGTTTTCAGCAAAGTGGCCTACCCGCAGATGAAACGTCTGGGATATGAAAAAAAGTTTTCCCTTGGTACGATAGTGGGAAGTTCCGCACTGGGCATGCTCATTCCGCCCAGCTTGTTGTTTATCTATTACGGATACTTGACAGAGGTGTCCATCGGCAGGCTTTTCATGGCCGGCATTTTCCCAGGTCTAGTGCTGACGGCGGTATTCTGTATCGGAATCTGGATCATGGTTTATCTCAAGCCGGAACTGGCAGGTGAAAATCGCCACAAACAGCCGCCAGTCAAAGGCGAATGGCTGGCGGCTGTTTTTAAATCCTGGGCCTTTGTTGCGCTGATATCATTTGTCCTGGGCGGGATATACCTGGGGGTTGTGACAGCCACCGAGGCAGGCGCCCTGGGGGCTTTTGTAGCCCTGACCATTGCCATATTTAGAGGGCGTTTGACCTTGAAAGGGCTTTGGCAACTCCTCATGGAGGTTGCGGGCACGGTTGGTAGTATTTTTATACTTTTTATCGGGGCACAGATGTTCTCCCGCATGATGGCCCTGAGCACCCTTCCGATGGCCGTAACCAGGTTCTGTGCGGAGTTATCCGCTCCGCCATTTGTCGTTATCATTTTCCTGCTGTTTATTTACCTTCTGCTGGGAGCACTGATTGACTCCGGGTCCATCATACTGATCACGACTCCCATCATATTCCCGATCATTACCAGCCTGGGTTATGACCCAATCTGGTATGGCGTGCTGGCCGTTCTCACCATCGAGATTGGCCTGATAACGCCGCCTTTCGGGTTGTGCGTGTTCGTTATGAAATCCTCTCTGGGTGACGAAATCACGGTAGAGGAGGGGTTTCGCGGGGCCTTTCCTTTTGTGATCATGATGGTCATGACCGTCATCATTATTTTTATCTTTCCCGGCCTGAGTACCTGGCTGCCAAGCAGGATGTGAGGTAATCAATGACCCGATTAGTGTGAACATCATTTCGAGGATCAAATGACTGGAAAAAGGTGGTTTACGGATGAGGAGCTTCAGGACCTGACAAAAAGTGGGCTGGAACAAATGCTTGAGGCGGTCATGACCGGAGATGTCGAGAATGCCGCGGAGACCATTAAGCGCGTACACAGGGAGTACCAGGGTACGCATGACCTTTATCGCGACTGGATAACGGCCCTACTGTCCTTTATCGGGCAGCGCTTTGGAGACGAGACTCTTGAGGAAGCCTACCGCGAAACGTTCACGCCGGTGCTCAAACCGCTGATGAGCCGGTTGCTTGAACAGGGCCCCTCACGGGAGACCATAGAAGGCATTGCCTCAGCGTTGCGCGGCCATCTGGGTGCCTACGCCAAGATCGAAGAGGACCAAGAGAAGTTCACCTTTCACATGCCCTGCCCCAGCGGGGGGGCTTTGGTCACTGAGGGGCGGTATGATCCTCCCTACAGTTTTTTGAAGGTTAAAAACCCGCAGCCCATGACCTATGGTCGGGCTGATTTCCCTGTATATTGCGTACATTGCGCTTTTCAGGACAGCCTGCCCATGGACTGGTTCGGACAGCCGCTATGGCTGATGGAGCCCGCCGGCGAGATTGGAAAGGAACCGTGTCTGCGATACGTATACAAAAAGGCTGAGGATATCCCGGCGCGATTTTACGAGATATTGGGAAAGAAGAAAATATAACAGAAAAAAAAGAGGGGCGTCATGGGCGACTGGAAAATCAGCACTCTCTACTTCGGGGAGGGCGTAACCATCAAAGACATGCTGACTTCTAACCTGGACGTGGGGATGGAACTGGTCATTCCCTATCTGGGGTTTCTGGTGCAGGACGGAGAGACCAACCTCCTGTTCGATACCGGCATTAACGATAACTTCTTTATCGACGGCAAAGCCTGGGCCGGACGTCCTTCCGTCGGCGGCGAAACGTATGTTGTCAAATCGCTTGGGAAAAAGGGACTCAAACCGGAAGATATTGATATAGTGATATATAGCCATCTGCACAACGATCATGCCGGTAACTGTCACCTATTCCCCCATGCCCAGCACGTCTTTCAAAAGGACGAATGGGCCAATTTCATTGATCCCCTGCCTTCCCAGCTGATCCGAAGGGATTTTGATCTGAGCGTCATCCCTGTTCTGAAGAAGTTCGACTGTTTGAAGGTGGATGGTGATCTGCCGTTCCGGCCCGGTCTCACTTTTTTCAAGACCCCAGGGCACACTGCGGGCAGCCAGTCCATGCAGGTCAGGACTGCATTGGGTAACTACCTGCTGATCGGTGATACGGCACCGTTTTACTGCAACCTGTACCCTAAAACCGACGAGATTATCTCCATGAAGGGGGAAAAGATCAAGATCACACCGGCTCCCGATGTTTACGGTCCAGCTATCCCTTCCAGTATCATTTATGATCATTATGCCTGGTACGACAGCATCTACAAGATCAAAGCGCTCATCACCGCACCGCAATATGTGATCCCAGGGCATGACCCGTCCCTGGTTGGCAAAACATTCGGTTGATCCAGGGCACTGACGCGATTTCAATTGCACGAACTCTACCGAGGTCAAAACGGAATGTCGCCGGTCAACCTGTCCGGGCACCCCAACACTTGATTTCTGCCACAGGGCTGGATCCGCAGTCACTCCCTTCCAGGGAGCAGAAAAAAGCCCCCTTCGAGGGCTTACACAAGCTGCCCTCCGGCTATGGGGGGGGCATGTAATGAACAATTAGAGGAAGAAATGATTGTTGAAAACTGGAAAAAGGTGGAAGACGTTAAGGTGGAGAAATTTCCCTACAAAGGAAAGATGCTCAATGTTGTTGGCACAAGTGTTCGCTGGTTATCCAGATACGGTGACGATGGTACCGGCAATCCGGAATATGGTTTGCGTTTTTTTACCATTCAACCAGGTGGAGAAATTCCCATCCATAACCATTTCTATCATCAGACCATGTTCATTCAGGAAGGGACTTTCGAATGTTACGCATATGATCCGAAGACAGATGAAAAGTCGGATACAAAGATTTGTGGCCCCGGGTCCTCGGTTTTTTTATCCAGCCTGGAACCGCATGGCATGAAAAATGTCGGCAATACACCGGCCACTTTTCTGTGTTGTATCTGTAACGTTTATGAAGATGACGAAGAACCAATATATAAAGGAGGATAGCCATGAATATCGCCAAACGACTGGAACGGTTTGATGCCTATTTGGGAACCGCTATGAATAGTATTCTAACCAAGATGAAGGATGAAGGAAAAGATGTAATAAACCTGGGGCTTGGAGACCCGGATGTGTTTCCGACAGATGAGATGAGAAAGGCTTTGGCAGATGCCTGCTTATCCAAGGAAAATCATCATTATCCCAGTTTCTATTCTTCCATGCCCTTAAAGGAAGCGATTGCCGGATGCTATAAAAAACAGTTTCAAGTCACCTGTGATCCCGAGACAGAAGTGACCACGCTTCTCGGCTCAGCGGACGGGTTGTTCCATATCCATAACTGCATTTTGGATACGGGAGATATCGCCCTGGTTCCAGATCCCTGTTATCCCGCCTATCCCGCCAGTGTGACAGTGGCAGGGGGTGTCATCGAGACAGTTCCACTGTTGGCTGAAAACGGTTTTTTGCCGGATCTGGATGCCATTGATCCGAAAACAGCAGAGCGGGCTAAAATGATCTGGGTAAACTATCCCAACAATCCCACTGCCGCCCATGCTGATGGCGATTTTTATAAGAAGCTGATCGCATGGGCCCACAAGCACAATGTCGTGGTCATTTCGGACAATCCCTACTGCAAAGTCTGCTTTGATGGCTATCAGGCACCCTCTTTCCTGCAATTCGAAGGTGCGAAAGAGATTGGAATTGAATTTAATTCTCTATCAAAATCATACAATTGCTGTGGCTGGCGAATTGGTATGATGTTGGGGAATGCAGACATCATCGCCGGGATCGAAAAGATCAAGTCCCATTCGGACAGGGGCATATTTTACCCGATTCAGAAGGCCGCCACTGCTGCCTTGAATGGTCCTACGGATTTCATGGAAGAAAGAAACGACATGTATCGGGAAAGAAGGGATGTGGTTATTAAAGGCCTGCAAAAAATTGGAATTGATATCGATCCTCCAAAAGCCACATTCTATGTCTGGTCACCTGTCCCCGAAGGTATTAAGAATTCCAGGGAGTGGTGTTTTAAGGTATTGGATGAGATAGCGGTCTGGATGATTCCTGGATCCATGTATGGAAAATACGGAGAGGGCTATTTTCGCATTGCCCTGACGCATCCAGTTGACAGGTTGGCGGATGCTATGGACAGGCTCTATCAATTTGTCTCGTAATACAATTGTTTCCCTCCGTCCAGGCAGCAATCCGGGTCAGGCCGGTAGTGTGCACTGCGACTCAGCTGTTGATTGTCAGCACGATTTTGCCGGTCGACCGGCCTTTCTGGAAGAAACGCAAGGCAGCCGGGGCATCTGAAAAGTCAAACTGGCGGCCAATGTGGGGCGGGGCAGGCTTGCTGGATATGAAATCCTTTAAAACGCGATGCATCAGCGGGATGTCTTCCCACAGCCAGATCAGGTTGAAGGCCATCAGGCTCCGGTTTTCGGTAATCATGGCCATTGGATCCAGTCTGGGCCGCATCAGGTATCTGGGTATCAGGGAGAGATAGTTCGGCCGGTTTCCTTCGGACATCAGATCGGCGGCACCATATAAGACGTAGCGACCAGCGGGATTCATGGCCTCATACGCCGGCTTGAAGAATTTTCCATAGACGGCATCAAAGACAATATCCAGACCGTCCCGGAAAAGCAGTTTGAGAGCCTGCTGCAGGTCCGTTTTGAATGTTTTGCGTCTGACAAGGATGTGTGACGGGTCGATGCCCGTTCTTTCCCTCAATATCGCTGCCTTGTCCGGGGACCCGATGACGGCGATGGCCGTGGCGCCCTGCTTTTTAATGATATCCATGGCCTGCAGACCGACACCGCCCGCTGCCGATTGCACCAGCACGACCTGGTTTTTCGACAGATGTCCCAGTTCGATGAGACCATACCAGGCTGTCAGGCCCTGCACCGGGAACGCTGCTCCCTGCTCAAAAGTCCACCCGTCCTGCAATGGCAACAGGTAGTGATGGTTGATGGTGATATGGGTGGCAAAGCCCCCGAATCGGGTCATGCCCATCACGGGATCGCCCACCCGAAATCCGTGGGGAGATTCCTGGCTGGATTCTCCCAGGGCACTTACGGTACCGGAGAATTCCAGTCCGGGTGTGAAAGCGCCTGCGGGTGTTGCCGAATAGAGTCCCAGGCAGGCGAATATGTCCGCAAAATTAAGCCCGACGGCTTTGATTTCCACCTGAACGTCATCTTTGGCAGGCTCAGGCAGCTGCTCTGAAACCAGAACCAGTCGCTTTAACGATCCGGCCTTGTGAATCAGCCATTTATGGACGACCCGGTCTGAGAGCATCATCTGCAAGTGTCTGGAAAAAGGGATTCCTTGTTATCATGCGCTGGTGCGCCGCCATGCCTAGAATGTCGATTCCGCAGAAATAAGGGTACACATTACAAGGCACTTGTCCCCTCATTTTTGCCAGTCCTGATACGACGCAGTTGGCTTGACACTAGGGATTCACAAAATGCCACAGGTTCCGAATCAGCAGTCCTCTGACAGCCAGTCTACAGTAAGCTTCTGTCGAGAACATGTCATCGATGGGCCGGGCTTCGGTGCTGAGCATGTCTGCTGCCTGATTGAGCCTGGCATGGGTCAGTTCACCCCCCATCAGGATGTCGGCTGCTTTCGGTGCCGGGATTACGTTTTCTGCCACGGATCCCAGGGCGATTTTCACGGATGTCAGGCGGTTGTTGACCCGTTTTCCGTACATGGCAACGGACGCTTTCGTGATGGAAAGCGCCCTGCGAACGCCCAGTTTGTCGAAAAAAGCAATGGTTTCACCTGTGACTGACGGGAGCTGCAGGATAATCTGCCGGATCAGCTGATCCGGTGCCAGTACGGTCCGATTGAGTCCGCTGAAAAAATCGTCGAGGGCAACGGTCACGGTTCCCTTTCTGGAAACGAGCTCCAGGACCGCTCCCATCGTCATCAATGGCGGGACAATGTCTGCAGCCGGGGATCCGGATGCAATATTGCCGCCGATGGTTCCGGTATTCTGTATCTGCACCCCCCCGATCTGCCGGGCTGCTGCCACCAGGGTGGGAAACTGTTCGGCAATGAGGGGCGAGTGGATCAATTCAGAAAAGGAGGTTCCCGCGCCTATCCGGACTTCCCCATCCTTCCGGGTAATCCCCTTCAGGTCAGGGATCCCGCCGATGTCCAGCAGATTCAGGGTGTGGGTCCGGTTTTCGTTTTTAACAACCAGATCAGAACCACCCGCCAGAACCTGCCACCCCTTTTTGGTGTCGGCCAGAGCGTCCAGGGCACGGGCCAGGTTGTCCGGTCTGATGAAGCAGGGCGATTGGGCATCGGTGATCGGCAAAAACCCTTTTTCCCTGAGTTGAGGCAGATTGAGTCTGCCCTCGGTGGACGCCTTGACGGCATCGATAATCTTGACATAACCCGTACAGCGGCAGAGATGACCGCTCAATCCCTGCCGGATGTCATCCTCGGACAGTGCCGTTTTCTGATCAGCCAGGGTGGATGCAGACATGGCGATGCCGGGCGTGCAGAAACCGCATTGCACGGCCCCCTTGTCGGCAAAAACCGTCAGCAGTGATTTTCCACCTTCGCTGGCGGCCAGACCTTCAATGGTGGTGATATAACCGCCATGGGCCTGTCCGACCACTGTCAGGCAGGAATTGACCGTCCGGCCGTTCAGGACAACCGTGCAGGCGCCGCATTCCCCCTCTCCGCAGCCGCACTTGGTGCCCATGAGACCCAGTTCGTCCCGCAGGACATTCAGCAAGAGGTTTCTTGGATCGGTGTCAATCTCAACATGTTCGTTATTGATGGTCAGCGCTAGTTTCATTCGGAATCCTGTTGGGTCGCCAAAGCATTAAGTATCATTTCCGGTGTTAGCGGGATGCTGGAAAAACGAACTCCGATGGCGTCATATACCGCATCCAGTATGGCAGGAGCGACCGGTGTCAGGGTGATCTCTCCGATACCTCTCGCCCCGTAGGGTCCAAGTGGTTCCGCCTCTTCCAGCAGAATGGTCCGCAGCTTTGCCGGAACATCCATGATGGAAGGAATGATGTAGGTTGAGAGTCGGGGATTGATCACCACACCCTCTTTTCGCATCAGTTTCTCATAGAGCGCGTAACCCAGTCCCTGCACCAGGCCGCCTTCCGCCTGTCCCTCAGCTGCTGACGGGTTGATGACCTTCCCGGCATCCAGGTAGTTCTCAATTTCCTGCACGGTAATTTCACCGGTCAATGTGTCCACGTCCACCTTGATGGCCTGGGCGCCATAACCGTAGTGATAGTGAGGGATGCCGATCACAATGGCATCGGTCTGTCTGGGCGAATATTCATACTCTGCTGAAATGGGTCCATGTGCCGCTGCAAATTGATCCCGCGGAATCCACTCCCCCTTCAGAAAAAAAGCGTCACCGGTTAAATTCATCGGGTCCGCGGGGTTGGCATCGACCGCTGCCCGTTCGAGGATCTTTCGCTTCAGTTCGCCCACCGCCCCGATAACGGCAGACCCGACAAAGCAGGTCGTGCGGGATGCGTTGCTGGAACCGGAGTTGGGACCCGCGGTATCACCGATGGTGATGTCAATCTGCGCCATGCCGCAGTTGAGCTCGTGGGCCGCAATCTGTGTCAGCGCCGTGGTGTTACCCTGTCCCAGATCCGGGCAGCTGACGGTCAGGTGGTAACGTCCGTTTGCCAGCAGTTCGACTCTCGCCGTGGCGTTGTCATTCAGATTCGCGCCAATTCCGTACCCCTGCCAGATGGTTGAGACGCCGATGCCTGTCTTTATCCAGGGGGTCTGGTTCGATTGCCGATATTCCCCGATCCGGTGCTGCTGATAGAGAGGCCCTTTTTCAACGGCATCGAGAACCTGGTTGATGGACATGCGGGATGTCACCCGGTGCCCGTGTCCGATGCCGGTTTCTGTCTCAGGCGTGATCACATTCTTCCGCCTGAAGGCAAGCTTGTCCATTCCCAGGGCGTCTGCCATCGCATCCATCTGCAGTTCAATGGCAAAGGCCGCCTGGGGATTGCCAAATCCCCTGAAAGCACTGCTGTTTCCATTGTTGGTATAGACGGCCCTGGCGTTGATCTCGGTGTGAGGAAAATGATAAGGTCCGCAGCAGTGTTCGGCGGACTGGCCAAGGACAGCCCCGGAGAGGGCCATGTAAGCCCCTGCGTCAGACAGAATGGAGATCCGGGCTGCCGTCAGCATCCCGTCCCGGGTGACCCCGGTCTTGATGGCAAAGCGGGTTGGATGCCGCTTGGTGCCGCAGGCGATGGACTCTTCCCTGCTGAGCACCATTTTACAGGGTCGCCTGGTGTGATAGGTGGCCAGAGCCAGGAAGATCTGGACACTGATATCCTCCTTTCCGCCAAAAGCGCCACCCGGGGGCGGGTTGATAACCCGGAGCCGGTCGTTTTCCAGATTCAGCACCGGTGCAATCTGCCGATGATCGTTAAAGGGGTTCTGACCGCCGGCAATGACGGTCAATACGCCCTTTTCGTCATAGTAGGCCCCGCCGGCTTCTGTTTCCAGAAACGCGTGCTCCTGGGCGCCGGTGCGATAGATGGTGTCAAACACCAGGTCGGCGTCGGCAAATCCCCGGTCGATATCCCCGTGTCCCAGGTTGATCTCTGCGCACAGGTTGCCCTCATCATGCAGTTTGGGGGCTTCCGGCAGCAGCGCCGTTTCGGGATCGACCAGGAGCGGAAGGATGGTGTATGTCACCTCGATCAACTGGCATGCCTGGCGTGCCAGCTGTTCCGTTTCGGCCGCAACAATGGCGATGGCATCTCCCGCATGGCGGGCCTTTTTGTCACAGAGAACCGGTTGGTGGGGAACCACGAGTCCGTACCCATTGGTGCCTGGAATGTCCGCCGCCGTCAGTACCCGGACAACACCGGGAAGATTCCGGGCGGCTTCGGTATTGATCGAGACGATTTCAGCATGCGGATGCTTTGCGCGCAGGACCTTCAGGTATAGCATCCCCTCGGCGGCGAAATCCGATGGATACAGGTGCTGGCCAGACGCCTTCGAAACTGCGTCCAGACGACGAATCGGTTTGCCGATCAAGCTGCTGTCGCTCATTGTGCTCCTGAAGAATGGTGAGGGGTCATCACAGATCTTTGATAGTTTGCGTCTCTGCGAATAATAACAAAACTGGAGGGAAACGGTCAATCAAGGCGGGCCGCATTTTTGATTGGTAATTGACTGAAAATATATGTATAACGTTTTAAATCATTTTTGAATCTTTTGGCAAAACGTATCATTTGACTTCTGCACGTAACGAGCAGCCGGTACATGCTATATCGGCCATGGCTACTTGCAGAATCTCGGTATAAAAATATTTTTGGTCATCCGTTTGTAATTTTTTCTAAACATCAAATAGAATTATATTGATGTCATTTGCCAGGATTTGATTCAGCTTAGCCTCCTATTTTTAAATGTCTACCGCCTCTCTTGACAGTCTTGAGTTCTCCCCCTCATGCTGAACTTAATCCGGCATCCAGGTTAGCATATCTTTGAAATCATTCTGGATTCCGTGTCAAGCACGGAATGACAATATTCGAAATCAACATTATACATAAGTTCAGCTACCTGGAAGAGAACCCTGAACTGTACCGCTCCTCTATTGACTGCGTAAAATTTGAATTGTCTTAGAGGGTGCAACACAAAAAAGTTGTAGCGGTTAAGCCGCTACACTCAAGTCATCCAGGGTATCATTGGCGAGCATCTCCTTAACAACACCGAGCGCCTTATTGCACGCAGGTTTCAGTTTCCCTGTCAGAACCAATGATC
>JAHJRI010000071.1 GCA_018830885.1 bacterium
ATAGCCCACCAGGTCGCAGAAGAGCACCGTCACAATCTTGCGCTCGCCCTCAATCCGATCACGCTGGGCCAGGATTTTCTGGGTGAGACCGGCGGGCAGGTAGCGCTGGATCTTGTCGATTTTTTCGTCGAGGGAGGAAAGCTCGAGGGTGTTAGCCCGGGAAATATCCGTTCCGCATTCAATACAGAATTTGCTTCCAGGCGGATTCAGTGTCTGGCAGTTGCCGCAGACGGATTCCAGCTGATGACCGCATTCAAAGCAGAATTTTGCGCTGCCTGGAAGTTCGGTTTGACACTTCGGGCAATTCATCGTCGCTCTCCGGTGGTTACCATTTTCTCTTGGGTATTGCGGCTGACTCGACTCAAACCCTGTCTATGCAAAAGTCAATGAATAGGCGATATCTCGCAGTTTCAGTCTTGTCGTTGCGTTAAAATCCAGTTTCAAGGAGCTAAGGCTGATGCTGACCAGCTTATCATCCTGCTGAGCAATTAAAATAAAGAAAACGATGTGGTTTGCCTTATCCATAAATTCAACTTCAATCTCTCCTTCCACTGCGGGTGTGCCGTCTTTCAAGCTGGTTTGCGATTCGGAAACAACCCTGCTTTCCCTTTCAAAAGCGGCTGCTATGAGCTGGGAAGCCCGGTTGATAGAACCGGTTAATCCTTCGGGAGGAGCCTCATTGATTCTGATAATCAGCCCCGGAAACCAGGTCTCACTAATGGCCATGAAATCAAAGCTCATCATGGGCGTCGGTTTTTGTTCCACCCAATTGCCCGGATAGGACACTGAAAACGGTGGGCTTGGGTGGGTGTAGGTCGTCAATTCGGTTTGTTCCAGAATGATCCCCTGGGCAAGCATTGCTTCCCTCAGGTCCCATGCATCATGGCTGATGGATCTTGTTCTCATTTCCAGAAAAGATGAAAACTCCGGACTTGTCAGGATATACAACCTGTTTTCCCGGATCGAATGGATCACCATGCGAGCCACCATATCGGGATCCATGCCCTCTTTTATCCGTCGCAGGAAATTCTCCATCATCGGCTCCCGGAATTTCCGGATCTCCTCGGGGACTTTGTACAACCCCTCCTTTTCTTCAGACAGGGCCATTGAGTTTTCTGCGATATGGGTATTAATAAAGCCGGGACAAAGCACCGACACGCCCACCTTGGACTTTAAATACTGTAATTGTTGACGCAGCGATTCACTGAGGGAAACGACACCAAACTTGGTCACACTGTAAAGGGCCTCTTCGCCGCTGGACAGCAACCCGGCCAGGGAAGCTGTATTGACGATATGGCACTCTTCACCGCTCTCCATCATGCGTTTCAGAAAAAAGTGAACTCCATGGATAACGCCATAGAGGTTCACGCCGATAATCCAGTCCCAGTCTTCAAGATGAACGTCGGAAATCAGACCCCCGGTCCCGATACCGGCGTTGTTGCAGAGCAGATTAACCCTGCCGAACCGTTCATACGTGTCATCGGCCAGTTGCGACATTTGCTCGCGGTTGCTGACATCCACTAATTTGCTCATGACATCGACACCAATCTGCTCGATCTCTATTCGAACCTTTTCCAGAGACTCCGGATTGACATCGGCGATGACAACCGTCATTCCTTCTCTCGCATAGGCGAGCGCCAGCGAGCGCCCGATACCACTTCCTGCTCCAGTTACAACGGCAACCTTGTTATTGAAATCCGTAATCATTTTTCCTCCTCAGGGTTAGATTCAGTGCAACCCGGCCAGCTCCTTTTCATAGCGCTCCACCCAGCCGTATGCCTCAAGTCCCTTCATGATGTCGATGGCTTTAGTCAGGTGTTCTCTGGCTTTGGGAATATCACCTTCCAGTTTATGTAACCTGCTCGTCGATTCATTCGCTCGAGCCAGGTAGAATTCCATTCCCATCCCGGTGAACAGCTCAGATGCTTTTTCGAGATACTTTCGAGCTTCGTCAAACCGGCCGGCGGTGATAAAAAACGCTCCAAGAGATTGATAAGCTCTGGCGATATCCGGTTTAACTTCCAGTTCCTTCAAAACTCCTGTTCCTTCCTTCAAGAGTCTTTCCGACTCATCAAACTGAGCGCTGTCCAACCTGGCTAGCAGTAAGCCGTATTGGACCATCGCTGTCCCTTTAAAACCTGCGTAGACTGTTTTATTTTCATTTTCGGCAATCTCCTGGTTATTTTCAGCGAAGGTCATCGCTTTCTGGAGATCGCCGGCATCCGCATGAATCTGGGACAGGCGATGATTGTTCAGGAAATATAAGGCAGGATTTTTTGAAACGTCCTGCATTTTAATCGACTTTTCGAACTGGTTTTGAGCATCGTTGAAATTCCCCATCAGATAATATGCCCAGCCAAGGTTTGCCCAGGTCTCAATGGTTCTGAGGTAAACCGATTCTTCCATGTCAGCAATATTGCTCTGAAGATGTGGGATCGACTGCTTTCCAAAACCCCGGTTGGTTAACACCCATCCGTAATAAAATTCGGCAATGTTATTCAAACCCAGCCGGTGATCGTGCTGCCTTCCCTGCTGAAGAGCCTTGTCACAGAGCTCTTCAGCTGCATTATAATCTCCAATAACCGACAAAAAGTAGGCACGACGCGCACAAAGTTCCGTGTAGTAGCCTACCAGATCTGCAATCCGGTTGTTTGCTTCCAGAAGATCGATTGCCGTTGACAATATTTTCAATATTCGCTGGATTTGAGCTGCGGACTTATAGGTATAGAAATAGGAAACGGTCAGCGATAAATTGGCTGCCAGTTCAGCATTCTTTGTTTCGATGGCCTTATCAAGTGCCTGCTCCAGATAGTTGATGCCCGAATGCGCGTCGCCGGTATTTATGTAATAAAAGTTGATCTCGGAGGTAAAGTCAGCGATCAGGTTATTGTCACTCAAATCTCTGGCGACCCTTTCGGCTTCCTTCAGGACCGATAAAGATTCTTCAGAAAAACCAACAATGGTATACGCCTCCCACATCAGTTGGAACAGATAGATTTTTGCCCTCATCACATCCAGATTTTCCGGTCTTTTATTATGAATTTCGAGAGCCTGTCGGCAGTATTCCAACAGCTCCCTGTGTGCATGGTTCACAAGGGCTTTCTGGATACAGGCGTAAAGATAATGACCCAGTTTTACCTGGTTTCCAGCCTTGGAATAGTGATGAAGCAGTATCTCATAAAACTCTTCCAGCCGATCGATGTAGACCTTTTCAATGGCCTGGCCGATACGTTCGTGGATCTCCTTTCGTCTTTTCTGGAGCAGGCTGTTATAGGCGACCTCCTGGATCAGGGCATGCTTAAAAATATACTCCAGTTCAGGATAGAGCTGCTTTTCGTAGATAAACTCCAATCCCTGCAGGTTGAACAACGTCGATTTCAGCTCCTCCTGGCCCCCGGTGATGGTTTGGAGGATTTTAAAAGCAAAGTCCCGCCCGATGACCGAAGCCACCTGCATGATACGCTTAAGATTTTCCTCCAGCCGGTCCATGCGAGAGGCGATGATACCCTGAATCGTATCGGGAACCTGGACGCCGGATAGACTCTTTTTTATGATATAGCGGTTATTCTCTTTTTTGATATTGCCGTTTTCAATGAGGCTCTGGGTAAATTCCTCCACATAAAGTGGGTTCCCCGCAGCTTTTTCCATGATCAGGTTTCTAAGCTCCGGTGCCACTTCCCCCTCCTCCAGAATGGCTTGAATAAGTTCCATACTGGAGGCTTCCCCCAGCTGATCCAGGCGGATTTGGGTATAGTAGGATTTTCCTCCCCACTGGTGTTTGTATTCTGGCCGGTAGATCACAAGCAGAAGAATAGAGGCGTTGGTCAGCCAGCCGATCAGATAGTTTATCAGATCCTGTGAGCTGCTGTCGATCCAGTGCATGTCTTCAATGGCAATGATAATCGGCCGCACCTTGCTTTCCTTGATCAGGATATTCATGACGGCATCAAATATCCGTTCCCGTTTTTTTCTGGGCTCCAACAGGTCGTATGCTTTGTCCTCAACCGGCAGGGACAGTAGATCCTGCAAGGGAGGGATGGCGTATCCCAGGGCGCTATCGAGCGGTTGAATTTTATCCAGGAGTTTTTGATTGACTGTTGGCGGCTGATCTTCATCTTCAATCTCAAACAGAGATTTAATAATCGCCAGAATGGGAAGATAGATCATGTTACCGCCATACTGAAAACACTGACCCTCCAGGTAAGTGTACTCACCCTGAGGCAGGTTTTTGTGGAATTCGATCAGCAATCTCGATTTTCCCACCCCCGCATCACCCACAACGGCTGCAATCTGACCGGACCCGGACCTGGCCGCGTGATAGGCATCCATCAACATCCCCATCGATTTCTTACGGCCCACAAACCGGGTAAATCCTTTTGATGCCGATGCCTTTATCCGGGTATCGACTTCACTGGGAGCGATCAGCTCATAAGCCTCCTGGGCTTCCTGTTTTCCTTTCAGTTCCAGTTCTCCGCGGTTTTTAAATTCAAAGTAGGCCTTTACCAGGTTGTGGACATTCCTGGAGATCAGAACCGTACCGTGACGGGCCGCGGTTTCCATACGGGAAGCCAGATTCACCGTATCCCCGACAGCGGTGTAGTCCATCCTCAGGTCGTCACCCACTGATCCCACGATTACCGTTCCGGAATTCAACCCGATTCGCATCTTGAAGTCGATGCCGTATTGCTGCTTGACCGTCTCTCCGTATCCCACCATGTCCTTCTGCACAGCCAGCCCAGCCAGGCAGGCCCTGCGGGCGTGATCCTCGTGGGCCAACGGGGCTCCGAACAGGGCCATCAGGCCGTCGCCCAGGAACTGGGTAATGGTCCCTTCATATCGATGGATATGCTTCATCAGGATCTCGAAGCAGCCGTCCATAATGTTTCTAATATCTTCGGGATCGTTCTTCTCGGACATGGTGGTAAATCCGGCTACATCGGCAAAAAAGACTGTCACCAGCTTTCGTTCCCCTTCTATGTGTTTGCGGGAATCCAGTATTTTTTGCACCAGGTCTACCGGCGTATAGGATCTGGGGTTTTCGTAGCTATCCTGCTTGATTTTAGCAGGAGATTGTAAGTCGAGACCACATTCACCGCAAAATTTGTCTCCTGGCTGGTTTTCAAAATTACACTCCGGGCAGAGATTTGCCAGTTTGGCTCCGCATTCACGACAGAACTTGCGATTATCGTCGTTTTCAGTTTGGCATTTCGGACAATTCATATTTATCCCTGAGTCCGCTGCAAAAAGTGTTTTTTGAGACAAGCGGGATTATTTAAGCGAGAAAGCAAAACACCGCATCCTCGCGGTCAGGTATCAAAAATTTTTCTTCAGGTTAGTCGGGTTCCAT
>JAHJRI010000072.1 GCA_018830885.1 bacterium
ACCGATACATACCCGTCTCTGGTTTTAAACGCCTGGGAAGGCATGGCCTGGGGATTCCGCGTTCCCAGGCCCGTAGGCACCTTGCCTGTCATAAAATAGATCCCCGCCAGGTTGGCCAGCATCGCCACGGACGATTCCAGCAGTGAGGTTTCGACCCTTTGTCCCTCTCCCGTACCGAGCTTGTGATAGAGTGCCGCCAGGGTAGAGTAGGCCAGTATCATCCCGGCGCACAGGTCCACCAGTTGCACCTGAATCTTGGCAGGTTCACCCCCCGGTGGTGTGGTGACGTCCACCAGACCGGTCAGGGACTGAATGATCAGTTCAAATCCGGGTTTGTCCTTAAAAGGGCCATTTCTGCCAAAAGCGGTCAACGACGCGTATACCAGGTCGGGATTGATCTCTGTCAGGGCATCGTACCCCAGTCCCAGACGGTCCATGACGCCGGGCCGGAAGTTTTCCATGAAGACATCACTCCGGGAAACCAGTTTGTGGATGATGGCAATACCGGCTGGTTTTTTCAAATCGACGCAGATGCTTTTTTTGTTCCGGTTGACGGAAATGAAATAGGCCCCTTCACCATTTTGGAACGGGGGACCACTCAACCGGACCGGATCACCGGTTCCAAGACGTTCAACCTTGATCACCTCGGCCCCGAGGTCACCGAGCAGTGTGCTGGCAAATGCGCCCGATAGAATATGGGTACAATCGATGATTTTGATCCCTTTCAGGGGTCCCGTGTTTGGCATGGATCAGCTCCTTAACTATCTCTTTTTTTTATTTAAATCGATCTGTTTCTGTAATTCCACAGAATAGGTGCGTTTAATATTTTCAATTCCTGACTGTAAGTTCGCCTTAACCAGCGCTTTCAATTGGTCTGCATCCTTGTCCCGAATCCCCTTGAGGATGTTCTGGTGATCCTGATTGAATGTTAAAAAATCCTTGTACATCTCTCGCCGACAGAGACAACTGCGAAATATCAATATCTGGTCGAACCACAAGGCAATGCAGCGATGAAGATGATTCCAGCCGGCCGGTTGGTAGAGACTCAAGTGAAACTCCCGGTTCATGATAAAATGGTCTGCCAGGGATTCCCGGGACTCAGTCAAGGACTCCATTTGAGTGGTCAGATGCGCTAACGCCTTCACCTGATCCTGGGTGAGATGATTTAATGCAATGGCTGCAATGGCTGGTTCAGCGTGCATTCTTAATTCAAAAATCTCCTCCAGTTCTGCCAGTGTCAGCGGTTGTGCCACATAAGTGCCCTTGTTGGTGATGGTTTCAGCCAATCCGTACCCCACGATCTGGCGGATCGCATCTCGAATGGCTTCCCGACTCAGTGCCATCTGCTTTTCAAGTTTGGCCGGAACCAATTGGGTGCCAGGCTTTAACTCCCCCTGCAGAATGGACTTTCTGAGACTCTCCAAAGCCATCTCAGTCATCGTCATGTAGTGTGCCATTGGTGTGTCGATGTGAGTATTGAGTTCCCGGACACGCATGGAATCGTGCGTATTGTGTATTTCACCAAATACTAAATACCGAATAATACCCTGTCAACTATTTATTGTACAGCATGGGGTTGTTACCCCTCCACTTGCGGCTTCAGGTCATCCCGGACACTGATCCGGGATCCAGTAAACAGGCTCCTGGATTCCGGCTTTCGCCGGAATGACCCGTGATACCCCTTCGATGCTGCGAGTCTCACGTCTCACTTGCAGCGGGGCAGGTCATTGTCTCATGTCTCAGGTTGATCTCGGGTTCATGGAAAGTGAGACAGGCAAGTTCAATTTAATATACTGTAATATAGAGAAAAATATATTTTTTCGGGTCATCCATGGTTCAGGCTTTGTCTCGATATGTTGGGTCAATCTGCCTGAGACAGGGGCGGTCAAAAATTCATGGAAAAATGTAACAAATTGAAAAAATAGGTATACTCACTCAAAAAGGAGCTCATTTTTCGTTTGGCATTAAAAATGCTGCTAGTCATGATTCAGTCGAACATGTCCCATGTTAAAAGTAGTGGAAAACGCAACCATGGGATGAAATAACTATCATGCCCCGGGGTCGGGGCCCAACGAAGCATGGGAATGATATCGCTTTCGTGATGCTGTTCTCATATAGAGGAGGAAACATGGCACTTGCTTCGGAAAAAAGAATACTGGTGGTCGATGATGAGCCGGATGTCAGGGATTTTTTGAGTACCTGCCTGGAGGACGCCGGCTTTCAGGTGGAAACCGCGATTGACGGTTTTGATGCACTGATGAAGATCGAACAGAGTCCACCGGATCTCATCACCCTGGACCTATTGATGCCTCGGATTTCCGGGATCCAGCTGATGCGCAAGTTGCGCAAGAACCCGGCATGGAAGCATATTCCAGTGATTATCGTCACCGCTCACGCAAAGGACGAGCTTGGCCAGAAGGATCTTGAGCATCTTTATGCAGAGGAGGTGACACCGGTGCCTGAGCACATCATCGAGAAACCGATCACGCCTTCGCGGCTGGTCAACGGAATCGGTAAGATTCTGGCGGTGCAGACGGATATTGAGGTAGCAGCGGAGCGCAGCGGTGTTCTGGACATGATCAAGAACTGCAGCCCGGAAAAACTCAGGGAGATCCAGAGCCTGCTGAGCTGATCCTGAACCGATCCCGTTCCCTGAATGAATCTGCATGGCGCGTCGCGCGCATTCAGTGCGGGCGTGACGAGCGGAACGGAACCGCAGCTTGCAGGGGGGACAAAGCCGGGTGTTGTGGGCCCGGATGCTTTACAAATTGGATATACGAAACGGGTGTCAATACCCTGGTACCTGACTAAAAAAACAGGTCTATCAATAGTAGTAAGAATATCAACAGGAGATTGTCGAGATGTCAAAAGAGATTATTGGATCGGTCATGGTTGTCGGGGGTGGAATTGCCGGTATGCAATCAGCGCTTGATCTGGCGAATTCAGGGTACTACGTGCATTTGGTTGAAAAGAGTCCTTCGATCGGGGGGGTGATGTCACAGTTGGACAAGACGTTCCCGACCAATGACTGCGCGATGTGAATTATCTCTCCAAAACTGGTCGAGGTCGGCCGGCACCTGAATATCCAATTGCATACCTTATCAACCGTCAAGAGTGTTATCGGCGAGGAGGGAAGTTTCCTGGTCGCTCTGGACAAGAAAGCCCGCTACATTGATGTGGACAAATGTACGGGTTGCGGCGAATGCGCGGCAAAATGTCCTGTTCGATTGCGAAATGATTTCGAGCAGGGTCTGGGCGTACGGCATGCGGTTCACAAACCCTATGCCCAGGCCGTTCCTGGCGCATATTCCATCTCAAAAATGGATCAGTCGCCCTGTACCTGCGCCTGTCCCGGCAGTGTCAATGCCCATGGTTATGTTTCGTTGATCAGCGATGGCCGGTACAAGGAAGCGCTGGGCGTCATTACGAGAAGCCTGCCGTTACCGGGCGTTCTGGGACGGATCTGTCCTCATCCCTGTGAGAACGCCTGTCGCCGATCCGAAGTGGATTCGGCTGTAAACATCTGTACATTGAAACGATTTGTAGCAGACCGGGTTGATCTGACCGAACTGGAGATCCCGGCCATTGAGCAGCGGAAAGAAAAAGTCGCGATTATCGGAGCGGGGCCGGCGGGTCTGACAGCAGCCTATTTTCTGGCCCTGGATGGATTTCAGGTCACCATTTTCGAAGCCCTCCCGGTTGCCGGGGGGATGATGCGGGTTGGTATTCCGGATTATCGATTACCCCCTGCGGTTTTAGAAAAGGAGATTGCGTTTATTACCCGGATGGGGGTCGAGATCCAGTACAATACCCGGGTCGGAACGGACATAACGGTCAATGGGCTGCTGGAAGGGGATTTTGAATCTGTCTTTATCGGAGTGGGGTGTCATCGGGACATGAAGCTCGGAATTGAGGGAGAGGAAGAGATCTCGGGTGTGATTCCAGGGGTTCAATTCCTGCGAGATGTGAACCTGGGTGATCTGAAAGAGATCAAGGGCAAGGTTGCGATTGTCGGTGGCGGAGATGTCGCTATCGATGCTGCCAGGACTGCCCTGAGAATCGGTGCGGACAAGGTCAGCATTCTGTATCGAAGAACCGAAGCTGAAATGCCGGCCCGCAACGAGGAGATTATCGATGCACTGGAAGAGGGTATTGAGATTCAGATTCTCAGGGCCCCGGTTGCACTGATCCAGGAAAACGGCAAACTGACCGGTGTCAAGTGCATCCAGATGGAACTGGGCGAACCGGATGCTAGCGGTCGTCGAAGACCCGTACCGATTGAGGGCAGTGAATTTGTGGTCGAGGCTGATATCCTGATTCCGGCCATTGGTCAGAAAACCGATGCATCCTTCCTGCAGGCGGATGATCGTGTTGCGTTGAATAAATGGGGTGATTTCGATGTGGATCCGATCACGTTTCAGACATCGAGACCCGGTGTCTTTGCCGGTGGGGATGCCCAAACGGGAGCCTCTATCGCGATTAATGCGGTGGGCGCCGGACGTGAAGCGGCTGTCTCCATATCCCGTTTTTTGAAAGGTGAAGACATTGCCGCCGGGCGGGAGAAGTTGGACATTCCCCAGAAGCAATTCAACCCCTTACCGGAAAAACCGGTGAAACTGCATCTGGTGACGGAAAACCGGATACCCCTGGAACAGCGGATGTCGGGTTTTGAGGAAGTGGAACTGGGCATCGGGGAAGAGATCGCCAGGCTCGCTTCCGACAAGTGTGTCAACTGTATGGTGTGCTGTGAATGTTATGAATGTGTCAAAGCCTGCGGTTCCGGTGCCCTGACCATCGCCAGCCATCAGGAGCGGGACCGGTCCGAGGTCTTGAAGGTTGGATCGGTTGTGATTTCAGCGGGATTTGTCCCCTACGAACCCTCCAAGCTGGATTTCTACGGCTTTGATAAGTACCCGAACGTCATCACCTCGCTGCAGTTTGAGCGTCTGCTGTCTGCGTCGGGACCCACCGAGGGACATGTCCTCCGACCCTCCGACAAGAAAGAACCCAAGAAGATTGCATGGTTTCAATGCGTCGGTTCAAGGGAGACGAACAAGTGTGACAACGATTATTGTTCTTCTGTGTGCTGTATGTATGCCATCAAGGAAGCGGTGATCGCCAAGGAGCATGACCCCGAACTCGACTGTTCGATTTTCTACATGGATATGCGGACATTTGGAAAGGAGTTTGAAAAATATTACGAAGACGCCAAAAACAAGCATGGTGTCAAGTTCATCCGTTCCAGGGTCCATACCATCAACCCGGTTGGCGACAATGGTGATCTGGAAATCCGTTATGTCCGGGAAGACGGGGAAATGGTGGTTGATGAGTTTGATCTCATTGTCCTGTCAGTCGGCATGGAAACCAGTCCCGAGCTGCGGAACCTGGCTGACATGTTCGGGATTGAGATGACACCCGGACACTTTGCTCAGACCAGCAGTCTTACACCGGTAGCCACCAGTCGACCGGGAATTTTTGTGTCCGGATCGTTTCAGGGTCCGAAAGATATTCCCCAGGCGGTTGTTGATGCCAGTGCGGCTGCAACGGCAGCCGGAGAAGTCCTGGTGTCGGCCAGGAATACACTGACCAAGGCACGGCAGATCATCCCTGAAAGGGATGTCAGCGGAGAACGTCCGCGGATCGGTGTCTTTGTCTGCAAGTGCGGCTTCAATATTGCCGGGACTGTCGATGTGCCTGCAGTCGTCGAGTATGCCAAGAATCTGCCTTACGTAGAGTATGTGACGGATAACCTGTACTCCTGTTCCCAGGATACACAGACAACGATGACCGGGATTATCAAAGAGAACAACCTGAACCGGATTATTGTGGCTGCCTGCACCCCGAAGACTCATGAACCCCTGTTCCAGGAGACACTGATCAATGCGGGGCTGAACCGCTATCTCTTCGAGATGGTCAATATCAGAAACCATGCCTCATGGGTGCACCAGAAAGATCCGGTGCTGGCAACCCAGAAGGCGAAGGACCTGGTTCGCATGGCAATCGTGAAAGTCGGACTGAAAGTCCCGCTGCAGGAAGCCCAGCTGGATGTCAACCCGGTTGCCATGGTCGTAGGCGGGGGTATGTCCGGGATGGCTTCGGCGCTCAGTCTTGCCCGACAGGGCTATCGCACGCATCTGATCGAAAAGGATGACCGGCTCGGTGGCAATGCCAACAAGTTGTATAAGACCTGGAAAGGAGAGTTTGTCCGGGATATGCTGACCGATCTTGTCGGTCAGGTTGAAGCGGAGGACAACATTTCGGTGCACCTTGCCAGCGCGATCTCCGATGTTGAAGGGTTCGTGGGGAATTTCAGGACGACCGTCACCTCCGGTGATATGGAAACCGTCATTGAACACGGTATCACCACCCTGGCAACCGGTGCCGATGAGTACAAGCCCGAGGAGTACTGCTATGGCGACGATCCTCGAATCCTGACGAGCCTGGAACTGGATCAGAAGCTGATTGCCAATGACCCGTCGCTGGATGACATCAGCTGTGCTGCGTTTATCCAGTGCGTCGGTTCGCGGGAACCGGCACGCCCTTACTGTTCGAGGGTCTGTTGTACCCATTCCGTTGAAAACGCCCTCGAATTAAAGCGGCGGAAGCCTGAGGCAAGGGTTTTTGTCCTCTATCGCGATATCCGGACCTATGGTGAGCGGGAACGGATCTATATCCAGGCCAGAAAAGCGGGTGTTATTTTCATTCGCTATGCGCTGGACGCGAAACCCCAGGTCTCCCTGAAAGACGGCAAGGTTTCCATTACCGTCCGGGATCATGTCCTGGGCAGGGAAATTGAAATCGGGGCGGATCTGCTGACCCTGGCTTCGGCCATTGTCCCGAAAAGGAACGATCAACTGGCCCAGATGTTCAAGGTGGCGATCAATGCTGAAAACTTCTTTATTGAACGTCATGCCAAACTCGGTCCTTCGGAGTTCGCAACTGATGGTGTCTTCCTGAGCGGTCTTGCGCACTACCCGAAACCGATCGACGAAGCCATTGCCCAGGGGCAGGCCGCCGCTTCCAAAGCGGTGACATTGCTGTCTCAGGGGACGATTACAGCCAATGCGGAGATAGCGGCCATCAGCCCAACACTCTGCAGTGGCTGTGGCGTCTGCATCTCCATCTGTCCCTACGGTGCGCCGTCCCTGAATGTTGAGGGACGATTTGCCGGCAAAGCGCAGATCAACTCTGTTCTGTGCAAGGGCTGTGGTCTCTGTGTCTCTTCCTGTCGTTCAGGCGCGATAAGGTTGAATGGATATGATAACAACCAGATTCTCGCAATGGTATCAGTGGCGTAACTCTGCCTCTTTCTGACATCCAACTGCATAGCTGGTTTTTGCTGCATCCGCCGTTTGCCAATGCCAAACGGCGGATGCAGGTTGTTTTTTGTGAGCGCTTCATTCATTCCTGAAACGGTTCGCAGTGATTTTTTCCGGTGAAGCACACCCAGAAAGGGGTTAAGCGGTTTCTGTCCCGGGCAGGATCATCTGCAATTTTTTAAAATGGAGGAAATTGGATTATGTCTGATTGGGAACCTAAAATCATTACCTTTTTATGCAACTGGTGCAGTTACGGTGCGGCCGATCTGGCTGGCGTCAGCCGGATGCAGTATCCATCGAATATCCGGGTGGTGCGGATCCCCTGCACCGGTCGTATGTCACCGAAATTCGTTCTCGCAGCCCTGATGAACGGGGCGGATGGGGTCTGGATCTCCGGTTGACACCCGGGAGACTGCCATTACCTGGAAGGTAATTATTATGCTCGTCGGAAGTTCTTGCTCTTAACGAACCTGTTGGAGCACATGGGAATTGAAAAGGATCGGCTGCATTTTTCATGGATCTCTTCTGCTGAAGCAACGAAATTTGTTGACGTCGTCAACAAGGTCACGGCATCCGTCAAAGCCCTCGGACCTGCTAAACGATTTATAAAAGCCGGATAAAGGAATACACATGGTAACAACAACTGTTGAGAAAATAAGAGAGCTGTCTGCTCAGCTCCTTAAAGATAAAAAAGTGGATATGGTGATCGGCTTTCAGAAGGGGAGCCTGCCCATGTCCAACGAGCCCGTCATGGTGAAACGCCCGGCAGATGTGGATAAACTTGTCTGGGACAGCCATTGCAGTGTTAACCTGGCATCATACCTGACCGATCGCAAAGAAAAAATCGGGGTCATTGCCAAAGGGTGCGACACGCGAAATATTGCGACTCACATTATCGAAAACAAGATCAGCCGGGAACAGCTGACGATTATCGGTGTGCCCTGCAGTGGCATGATCGATCGCAGAAAAGTCATGAATGCGGTGGGGTTTGAAATAAAGGAACTCATCGAGGAGTCCGACAGAGTCATCGCTAAAGGAGATGATGCTGAGAAGCGATTTAATAAGGCAGAAATACTGCAGGAAAACTGCGCCGTCTGCAGTCATCCCAACCCGGTACTGTTTGACGAACTCGTTTCAGATCCGGTTGAAGTGAAGGAAGGTATTGACCGATATGCTGACGTCCGTGAGATCGAAGCCATGGAGACAGATGCGAAGTGGGCCTATTTTGAAGACCTGCTTTCCAACTGCATCCGCTGCTACGCCTGTCGAAACGCCTGTCCACTCTGTTACTGCCCAACCTGTTTTGTTGACGAATCGGAACCGCAGTGGGTCGGGAAAAGCAGTGATGCCGTGGATACCCGTACATTCCATTTTCTCAGAGCGTATCATTGTGCCGGCCGCTGCACCGATTGCGGTTCCTGTGAAAGAGTATGCCCCATGGGAATTAAAATGCGGGCGTTTACCCGGAAGCTGGAAAAAGACTGCCTGGAAAGTTTTAACTGGCAGGCAGGACTCAATATAGAACAGCGACCACCCCTTGATTCATTCAATCCTGCCGACCCTGATCAGTTTGTGAAATAGCGTTTCAGGATATCGATAACCGGCGTTTACGATAAATGCCATTTACAAGGTCAACCAGAGATAAAGATGAACATGATAAAAATTCAAAAACAAGACTGGGAAAAGGGGTTGGAAAAGCTGAAATCCGGTTACGAACTCTTTGGGCCCGTGGTCGACAAGGATGCCTGGGAGTTCCGAAAGCTGGAACCGGATCAACTCCCTGTGCTCGGTATGGCGAATACCCGTTTATCAGCGAAATCGACCGTATTTCCTCAAAGTCAGGTGATGTTTCGATACTCGCTTGAGCCGTCAAAGGAAGACAGCGGGGGCATGCAAGCGGAAGGACTGGATGTAAAACCCAGGGCCGTGTTGGGTATCAGACCCTGCGATGCGGCTTCATTTCAGCTCGTCAAGAAAAACTTTGATAATCGCGAGTATCCGGATCCCTACTGGGTCAAACCATTCGAACAAACGACGTTTATCGGGTTTGCCTGTGATCAGCCGCTGCAGACCTGTTTCTGCACATCCGTGGGGGGCGGCCCTTACGGTGAAGCGGGGCTGGATTTGCTCTTTTCGGAAAACGGAGACCATTTTATTGCAAAGGCCCTGACCGAGAAAGGTGATATTCTGGCGAAAGCTGCCGGTTGGCAGACTGAAGGGGATGCGGCTGAACTGGAAGCGAAAAGGGTGGCTGCTGAAAAGAAAATCTCTACAACGGTAGCGACTGACAGAATCAAGACCAGCAGCGTACTGGATCTCTTTAATGCACCGTTCTGGGAGGAGATTGCATTTGCCTGCCTGAACTGCGGTACCTGCACCTTCAGCTGTCCGACCTGCTGGTGCTTTGACATTCAGGATGAAGTCAAGGGAACCGAAGGCAAGCGTATGCGAAACTGGGACAGTTGCATGTTCCCGCTTTTCACCCTGGAGGGTTCCGGACACAATCCACGACCCAAAAAGGAGCAACGGGTCAGGCAACGGTTCATGCATAAGCTGAAATATTATCCCGACAAGTATGGATCAGATGTGCAGTGTGTTGGCTGCGGCCGCTGTATTCAGCTGTGCCCGGTGAATATCGATATCAGACAGGTCTGTGAATCCATGAATAACCTTTAGGCTGTTCAATTTCCAAATGAAGAGGGAGACAACCAGTGGAAAACCCATACCAACCATACCGCGTTCGCATTGATGCGATCACTACGGAGACCGAGGATAATAATCTCAAAACATTTAAATTTGTGTTCCTGGACCCCGCAGATGAGAAAGCGTTTTCATATAAAGCCGGTCAGTTCGCGGAGCTTTCAATTAACGGAAAAGGCGAAATTCCCATCGGGATAGCATCTTCACCGACTGAAAAGGGATTTGTAAAGTTCACCGTCAACAAAACCGGCGTTGTCACCACGCACCTGCACAATATGCGGGAGGGAGACACCATGGGGATTCGCGGTCCCCTCGGCAATTCCTATCCCTGGGAAACCCTGGAAGGAAAGAATGTGGTGATTATCGGCGGTGGATTTGCATTTACCACCTTAAGATCATCCATCGTTTACATGCTGGAAAATCGTGACAAATTCGGCGAAATCAACGTGATATACGGTGCCAGGTCGCCGGGCCTGCTGCTTTACCAGGATGAGCTGAAAAAATGGGAAGCGGATGGTGATATCAAGATGCATATTACTGTTGACGCAACCAATGACCCCGACTGGAAATATAACGTCGGTTTTGTACCGGCGATCGCCGAAGAAAAAGCGCCTCCGGCGGATGAAAACACCTACGCGATCGTCTGCGGGCCACCCATCATGATTCGATTTACACAGCCGGTTCTGGACAAGCTGGGTTATCGTCATGATCATATCATTAACTCTCTTGAAAAACGCATGAAATGCGGTATCGGTATTTGCGGCCGCTGTAATATCGGGGAGAAATATGTTTGTAAAGACGGTCCGGTTTTCAGCCTCGAAGAGCTGAACCAGCTCCCTTTTGAATAGACCCGTTACATGACTTCGAAAACAGGAAAAACCCAATGAATGAAAAACCGATAAAACTTTATGGAAAGACGGAAACCCGTTTTCTGGACAAAGTAAAAAAGCTTCTGCCGGAAGAGGGGAACCTGGATGCCTGTCTGACTTGCGGCGCGTGTGCATCCGGCTGTCCTGCGACGGGAATCGATAATCTGGACCCGCGCAAAGTGTTGCGCATGGCCGTTCTGGGCATGGACGAGGAACTCACCACAACCCCCTGGGCCTGGGCCTGCACGATGTGCACACGATGCATGTATGTCTGCCCGATGAAGATCAATATTCCGCAGCTGGTATTCAATATGCGGGCCTCCTGGCCGAGGGATGAGCGGCCGAAGGGGATCAGGGCATCCTGCGACAAGGGCAACAGCGTCGAGAGTCGAAGCGCGATGGGCCTGACCGGCGAGATGTTTACCGAAACCGTTGAAGATCTGCTGGAAGAGGTCCGGGAGGATCAGGAAGGTTTCGAAAACCTGCAGGCACCGATGAACAAAAAAGGGGCCTACTACTTTTTAAACCAGAACTCCCGTGAGCCCCAGATGGAAGAGGATGAGATGGTCCCGCTCTGGAAGATCCTGCATACGGTGGGTGCTGACTGGACGTACAGTGACAAAGGATGGGCGGCTGAAAACTATTGCCTCTTTCTGGCAGACAATGAGGCCTGGGAGGAAAATATCCGTTTGAAAGCGAAGGCGGTGGAGGACCTTGGGTGCAAGGTCTGGCTGAATACCGAGTGAGGACACGAACTATTCGCATTCCAGGTTGGACTGCAAAAATTCAAAATTCCCCACAGCTTCGAAATCTCAGATATTCGTCTGGAATACGCCAAATGGATCAGGGAAGGGAAACTTCCGGTCAATTCTGACTGGAACAAGGACCTGAAAATCAAATTCACCCTGCAGGATCCCTGTCAGCTGGTGAGAAAGACTTACGGTGACGTTGCCGGCGAAGATATGCGGTACGTCTTGAAAAAGCTGGTCGGCGAGGAAAATTTCATCGATATGACGCCAAACCTTTCCAACAATTACTGCTGCGGCGGTGGTGGCGGATTCCTGCAATCCGGACGGAAAGAGGAGCGGCGGACCTATGGTAAAATCAAGTTCGACCAGATTCAGGCGACGAAAGCGGATTATGTCATCACCCCCTGTCACAACTGTCATTCTCAGATACACGATATGGCAGAGCACTACGGTGGCGATTATCATTGTATCCATTTCTGGACCCTGATTTGCCTCTCTCTGGGTATTCTGGGTGAAAACGAACGGGTGCATCTCGGGCCCGATCTCGCAGACTTTGGCCTCGATTAGTCGGATGCCTGTCTGAAAAGTGACCGGATCACCCTCCCGGCACTGCATGCATCGTGCATGCAGTGCTGGAAAGACAGATAGTCACGGTAGCTTGCTGCTGGAAAGCACGGCTTCCCGGGGGTTTGACACAGATTGCCCCGGTCCATGGATCTGTCTGGGAACCGTCAGAGCGGTCTTGCGGGCTTTCAGTGTAACAGTCAATTCACTGACCGGATCCAGTTAATATACATCCAGGGCTTCTCTCACAATCTCCCAGTTTTTTATGATCTCCTCGCTGGTGCGCATTTCGACGAACAGGGTTTCAAACATGGCCATGTATCGGTCGGCGTTTGTTTTGATATATCGGTAAACAGGGGCCATTCGAAAAGCCTCGTTCATTTTCCGCATGGTCTGTTCGTGCCAGATATCCTCGGGTTTCTCCGACCGTTTCTGCGCTTCGATGATCATGTTCACCCAGTACTTTGCGCACTCCATGGATGAGACCAGCCCGCAGAAACCGGAGATCTCGATGAAACTGGCCGTATCGCCCAGCAGCACCACACCTGCTTGAGGAATGAAATCCTTGAGCGGGGCGGTCGCGGGGATCAGCGTCGGCTCCACCACTTCGGGGGTTGCATCTTTCAGAATATCACTGAAAACCGGGTATTGCTCAGCTAACAATTCCCAGACGCGGAGCAACGCTTCCGGGGAGGGAATCGCATAACCGAGTTTCCTGGCGCTTCCGGCCATGACACAGACGCCGGCTTCACAATTGCGGTTATCTCTTGGAAAAAGAAAAGCGATTGCCGGTGGAAACGCCGGGGCAAAATCCAGGGAGCCTGCCGGGATGATGAAAAATTTGTATCCGGGGGTGTCAAACGTTGCTTGATGGTATAGTCCCTTGATAATCGGATTGGTCATCGACTGGTAATCCACACCGGCCTTTCTGCCAATGATGCTGTTGTGTCCGTCACTAGCAAAAACCACATCCGCTGTGATGCTTGTCTCCTTGCCGTCGGCATCCCTGAAGACGACACCCGCAACGCGATCTCCATCTTTCACGGTATCAATCACCTCGGTATTCATCATCAGATCGATATTCAGGGAATCCACCTGTTTCTGAAAGGCCTGCATAAACCCGTTCCAGTGAAAAGCGATGTTGGCCGAATGCATGTTGAAGGAGATTCGCGACGCTTTATCCGGGACCGGCGCAAAGTATTCGATGAGGGTTGTCCTGGATAAAGACAGGGAGTCCAGGACGCCATCCCCGAGAATTTCGTCCAGAATGGGTCTGAATCGCAGGGTTTCTCCACGGGGATGCAACGCCAGGGATGGTTTTTTTTCGATCACGAGGCATCGACGCCCCTGTCGTGCAGCACATATGGCCCCGGTAAGACCGGACGGTCCGGCCCCGACGAAGATAAAATCAGTTGACATGGCATCTCCATTTGAGAAATTGAAACGGGGATCTGACCCTTCAGCAGAAGCGATTGAGAACTGTGTCAGGGTGTGGGCTTCGGCCTGCTGTATCGATAGGAAGAGTCTATTGATTTAGCTTGAATTTGTCCAAAAAGATTTGACGACGTTCATCCTTCCCCAGTTATCTGAAACACACTATAGGGCACCTTGATTAATTAAAATTATCGAACTTACCGCACCAAAGGGTTGATCTTTCAAGAAACGCAC
>JAHJRI010000073.1 GCA_018830885.1 bacterium
AACACAGCCTGCTGGGCTTCTTTGGGCATTAGATAGCCGACCACGTCGGCTGTACCCTTGGCCGCCCGCTATTGTCATTTACAGGGCGATTTACAGCGATTTGTGCACGAATACACCTGTGTTAACCGGATAGGCATGGTATGAACATTGCCTGTCCCCGCTCGATCCTGGAAACGGCCCTGGACAGAATTCGGCAGGCGGTCAATACCTTGTAATCCCTTGTTCAACATTCCCACAGGTTTGAGATATGACCCTGCAGACCCGATGTCTGATTCTGGACCATGATGATACAGCGGTTGATAGTACGGCTTCCATACACTATCCCGCTCACCTGGAAATCATGCGACAGATTCGGCCCGGTTCGGAGCCGATCAGCCTGGATGGCTGGTTTAAGAAGAATTTTCATCCGGGTATCATGGAATACCTGGTTGACGAGTTAAAATTTACCGGTGATGAACTGGAAGCGGAATTGGCTATCTGGCGGGATTTTACACGCAGCCGCACCCCCCGTTTTTATCCCGGGTTTATCGAGATGCTGCAGGCGTTCAAATCCAGGGGAGGTATTGTCACCGTGGTCTCCCATTCCGAAGTGGAGAACATCGAGGCCCACTATCGACAGGCTGATTCAACCGGAACCGCCTTCCCCGACGCAGTGTTCGGATGGACGTCTGATGCCGGGAAACGGAAACCGGATCCCTATCCGGTTCACCAGATTCTGAAACGATTTGCTTTACAGGAAGAAGAGGTTCTGATTGTTGACGATCTGAAACCGGGGGTCGCCATGGCACAGGCTGCCGGGGTTTCCATAGCAGCAGCCGGATGGGGCCATGATATACCGGAAATCAGGGCCTATATGGAAGCCCATTGTGGGGTCTACCTGACGGCGGTTGATGAACTGAAAGCGATGGTCCTGCGGTCTAAATCGTCTCCTTGATGGCCCTCAGGATATCCCGCCGGGTGATCAATCCGACCAGCTTTTTGCCGTCGGTCACCGGGAAACGTCGGAAAACACTCTTTTGAAATGCCTCCACCGCATCAAGGATGGTTTTGTTCTGATCCAGGGTTTTCACTTCGCTCGACATATATTCACCCACAGTTCCTGCCGGGTGATGGTGCATGGTCATCTGCAGCATCACCTTCAGACAGTCTTTTTCTGACAGGACACCGACCAGTTCGCCGGCTTTATTGACTACCGGCGCTCCTGAAATGGATCGGTTGATCAGCATCTCGATGGCAAAAAATATATCTGTATCCGGCTGAAACGTAATAAGGTATCTGTTTTGAGTCATGTAATCCTGTACCGTTTTGCTCTTCATATCCCTTTCCTGTATAAAATGGATCCGTTCTACCTCAGAACTGGAAAACGGATCGGTCTCAGCTAATCTTCAGGTTGGTAAAAATATCCAGGGAATTCTCGCCCAGAACCTCATAGTTGTCGAGATCCTTGACAATCTTTATCTCCGGTTCATCCACCAGGTTGATCAACGTATTGTGGGTCAGATCCTCTCCTTTGGCATTTCGGATGACAGCAACCGTCGGTCTGTCCAGATCTTCCCCTGCCGGCTGCACCACGAACGCGATGGATCCGTCGTTCATCTCTACCAGGGAGCCCACGGGATATTTACCCATAATCTGATAAAACGACATCCACATATCAATGTCAAATTCGATCCCGGACAGCTGATCGATGAAATTCATGGCTGCCGGAGGCGCCCACGATTTCTTGTAGCTGCGTCGACCAACCAGAGCCTGGTACACATCGACGATGGCTATCAGGCGGGTTTCCATAATCACTGTATCGTAGCTGGCAATCTGGGGATAACTGGAGTTCATGCTGGTGTCCACCTTGACGTGATGATAGTGGGCCATGTTGATGATGGTGTCCGAAGAGCCCATGCTGGTCAGGATCTCCGCGCCGAATACGGGGTGGGATTGCATCAACTGCATTTCACGACTGTCCCTCTCGAACCGGACGGTGCTGTCCAGGATATCCTTGGGGACCTTCGCTTTGCCGATATCATGCATGAAAGCGCCCAGAAGCATTTCGTGTTTCTGATCGGGTGTCAGCTCGATTCCCCGACCCTTGAGTAATTGAATATAGGCGCTGTGAAAGATTGCTCCCACGTCAACACAGTGGGCGTAAGTCTGGTCGCTCTTTTTGAGACTCGCTATGACGCCGATAGCTTCTGTCGATCCGCTCTGGATAATATTCTCAACAAAAGCGGAAACTTCACCGATTTCCATGTTGCCGTCCCGGGTATCATCAATGAGGTTGGAAACAGCTTTGGTGGCACCCTTGGAAATGGTTGCCCCTTCCTTGGCCTTGCTGATCAGTTCAGATGATTTAATAACAGCTTCCTGCCTGCTGATCTGTTTCTGGGTGAGATGTTTTTTGACCCGTTTGACTTGAAACTCAAGAAAGCCTCTTTTTTTCAGTTCCTCTTTCAGCCGCTGATTGACAAGGGTCAGTTTCTGCAGTGCAGGGGGAAAAGTGTGGAGTTCAAGCAGCATATCGCCGATCTGTATGTCTTCAATGGCCAACTGCAGCGTCTTGTCAGCCCTCTTGACACCGGCTTTAACGCCTTTGAAATTGTGCTGCAGCCACTTACATGTCATTTCGTCCATGGACGTGAACTTATCGATGAACCCGATATACCGTTCGATGATCATATCATCATCGAGATTCTCCAGGAGAACGCTTTCTGATTGTGATGTCGCTGATGTCATAGTTTGAATGTGCTGAATAGAATTTGGTTTTTCAAACACGAGGTTGCAACAACGGTTTGCTTCAACCGCGCAAACCAAAAACCCTTATCTGTTATAGGATATTCAGTCAAAAAGCTGATGTCTGGGAGGCTGCCCGGATGAAACCAAAAAAAAATGGATCCCTGTTGTTCTGCCATATTCCTGATGCCAATGCACCGATCATACATGATTTTTTTTGTCTGTTCAATTCCTTTTGATGTTTTAATAGACACAACCCGGCAAGGTCCCCTCGATATACTCGATTAAGTATTTGTTTTATTGAATATACGCCTTCCAAAGAAATCGGTGCTGTTTCAAATTGCGACTACCCGGTCAGGTTCCCCCGGTACACGGGTTTAAGTATTTGTTTTATTGAATATGTTTCGCTTGGACAGATCGGCGGAGAATCAATTTGAAAAGCGGAGTCAAACTACTGGTTGACCTCAACCTGGGGTCAGATGTCCGTGCTGAGGGGATTCGGAAGAGGGGTGAATAATCATCCGGGGCGTCTCATCCTGCTTTGATTGTGTTGAAACAACCATCGACGACGTCAAGCCAGTCGTTTTTAAGCGTTCAACCGTGCGTCGTGCTGTATACAAGTGCGATAAATAAAAAAAAGGTCACAAGCGTGCTGAGAAACACTATGTCCAGTTTTTTCATTGGGTTATGCCGTCTGGTAGAAAGGTGATTACCTATGCTAAAAATCTGAGTGGGTTACCTTCTATTAGATTGTAATTTAGGTTTTGTCAATATATAATCTTTTTAAACCGGAATCCGATTTACCGGAATCTGGGCTTGGTTCATGAACACATTGAAATAGTTGTAAATTGTAAATTAGCCCCTCCTTTTTTCCGGGAGCAGCTGAGACCTGTGTGTGAGTGAATGGACTGGGAGTGGTTAAACATGGGCATGATGCTGATGGTGACCCGTTTTACTGCTGGAATCCTCAACTCGTCTGGGGGAAAACCGACGCTTTTTCCATGGTGTCGGGGGGTTCAACGGGGTTGACACGTTCAACAACCATCTTTCGTATTTTAATTTTTTTTAAACTGTCGTAATATTAAGCCAGTAATGTCCGGTTAAACTCTTGCATCAGTTCCGTGCCCGGTATAACGTTTTTTGAGTCGGAAGGATCATCTAACGTCTCTCCTGATCGCTTGAAAAAACGTTACATCGAACACTGGGTTCCGTTGCCGCAAAAACCTGACCGCACATTGCTGACATCAAACACACTATTGTTGTTAAAAGCAGTTCTGATGCGAACCAGAACCTGATCCTGGCATGGCGTGGTGCCTCACCTCCTTTTAATTCTACAGGCTGATTCATGACAAACCCGGAAACTGCAGCACCTGGCTGGCTAAAAAAAATCCTGATTCTTATTCCGATCATGATTGGTACAGGTGTCTTTTTTTATATGTCCACCACCAAAAAGCCCCCTGGTCAGAAAACCAATGCGTCCAGGGCGCCCGTCGCCCGGGTGATGACCATTACACCCATGGACCTGTTACCCAGGGCCTTCGGCAATGGAACAGCCGAACCGGTCCGCGTCTGGAAAGCGATTGCCCAGGTCAGCGGTAAGATTGTCTTTACCCATCCGCAGTTGCAGAAAGGTAAAGTCGTGAAGAAAGACACCGCACTGGTGCGCATCGATCCTTCAGAATACAAAATAGCGATCTCCCAGCTAAAAACCAGAATCCAGAGTTTTAAGATACAGCTCGAAGAGCAGCAGGTTCAGGAAAAGAACAACCAGCAGCTTCTGAAAATCCAGGAAAAAACACTGGCCATTAAACAGAAGGAACTGGCCCGTCTGAAGAATCTGTATGAGCGCCAGATACTTTCGGTCAATGACTATGAAACCCAGCTCCAGGGATTGATTGCCCAGCAGGCACAGGTACAGTCAATCCAGAACAGCCTGAACCTGGCTCCCTATCAACGGAACCAGTTGATCGCCCAGATGGAGCAGGCTGAAGGAGACCTGGCCAACGCCGAACTCCAGCTCTCCTATACGGAGATGAAAGCCCCTTTCGATATCCAGATTGCTGCGGTCAACAACAAAAGTTCGGAATTTGTCCAGAAAGGGCAGACCATCTTTGAGGGCAATGATATCTCTGCCGTGGAAATCGAAGCGCAATTCGTTCCGGGATCTGCCAGGCCGGTTTTTCTATCACTGCAGGATCGGTTTAAGGGACTGGACGTGAATACCCCTTCCCTGGACGCACATCTGGGAACAACGGCTCTGGTCAGAATACCGGGGGATAATTTTGGCGATCTGGTCTGGCCGGCGCAGCTCAACCGCTTCAGTGACACCATTGATACGGAAACCCGTACGATGGGGTTGATCTTTATCGTCAAAAACGAGTTGGGCAACAACCAGAAACCCCGTCAAAGGCCGCTGTTCAATGGGCTTTACTGTGAGGTGGAACTCCGCGGGAAAATGATCCGAAATGCCCTGGTGATCCCGCGCAGTTCCGTTCATCCGAACAATACCGTCTACCTTATCACTGCAGATAATAAACTGGAGATAAGAACCATCCAACCGGCATTTACGCTGGAGAACGTCGTCATGGTAGAGCAGGGCATCAAAGCCGGGGAGACCCTGATCCTTTCGGATGTCATCCCCGCTGTTTCCGGGATGGTCATTGATCCTGTCAAGGACACGGAGACCCTGGGAAAACTGATGCTAGAAGCAAAGGGAGCCCAGCCATGATTCGTTACTTCTCATCCCATCCTACGGCGGCCAATCTGCTGATGGTATTGTTTATCGCCCTGGGGGTGGCTGCCCTGCCGGAACTTAAAAGAGAGACCTTCCCCGAATTTGCTTCCAGTCGGGTGCAGGTCAGGGTCATCTATCCCGGGGCCTCGGCGGAAGAGGTGGAAGAGGCCATTGTGCAGCGCCTGGAAGAAGCCCTGAATGGCATTGAAAACGTTAAGGAGATCACTGCACAGGCGGTCGAAGGCGTAGGCAGTGTGATCCTGGAAATGGATGAAGACGCCGGAGATCTGAAGTCATTTGTGGATGATATCCGGACTGAGGTGGATGCCATTTCAAGCTTTCCCGAAGACGCCCGGGACCCGGTCATCACACCCCTGGCGCGAACCGACTATGTGGTTTCCATTGCTGTGACCGGACCGATGTCGGCCACGGATCTGAAGGACTATACCGAAAGTCTGAAACGGAAGCTCATGCAGTTGCCGGAAGTGTCTCTTGTCAGTGTCAGTGGCTTTTCGGATCGCCAGATTCGTATCGAGATATCACAGGCAAACCTTCTCACCTATGGATTGACGATCCAGACCATAGCCAGCAGGATTGTCGAGCAGAATCTGAATCGTCCGGTCGGAACCGTCGTTACAGAAGACCGGGAAATTTCGCTCCGCTTCAAGGATCAACGCCGGGAACCGGATGCTTACCGGAATATTATCCTGTTTGGCGGTAAAAAGGGGGCCGAAGTGAAACTGGGGGATATTGCCACTATTGAGGAACGGTTTGAAGATGAGGAGATCAAAACGATTTTCAACAATGAGCGGGCCGGTATCCTTATTGTCAACAAAACCCGGGCCCAGGACTCTCTGGTTGTCGTCGATGCCGTCAAGCGGTTTATTGCAGCAGAGCAGTTGAAAGCCCCCCCGGGTGTGAAATTGACGAAAACCCGGGATCTTGCCTCCGTTGTCCGGGAGCGACTGGATCTTCTGATCACCAATGGCTGGCAGGGGCTGCTTCTGGTTTTTGTTTCACTCTGGCTGTTTTTCAGTTTCCGTCTGTCGTTCTGGGTTACCATGGGGCTGCCGATCTCTTTTGCAGGAGCCATATTTTTAATGAATTTGATCGGGTACTCCTTCAACATGATGACCACGGTGGCGCTGATCATCACCCTCGGTCTGCTGATGGATGACGCCATTGTGATTGCCGAGAATATTGCCAGCCATCTCCAGAAAGGAAAAACAGCGCTTCAGGCCAGTATCGATGGGGTGATGGAAGTGCAAAACGGTATCGTCTCATCCTTTCTGACCACCGCCTGTGTTTTTATTCCCCTGGCGTTTCTGGGTGGACAGATGGGCCGTGTGCTGAAGGTCATACCGGTGGTACTGCTGGCGGTCCTGGCCGTCAGCCTCGTGGAGGCGTTTCTGATTCTGCCCAACCACCTCTCCCACTCCCTGGCCCATCACAATTTGAACAATCCCGGGAAATTCAGACGCACCTTTAACGGGGTGATGGACTGGATGCGCGAAAAACCGTTGGGCCGGACGGTGGATCTGGCCGTCCGGTTTCGGTATCTGACCGCAGGGATCATGATCATGCTCTTTGTGATCTCACTGGGGACTTTCAGAAGCGGGGCTCTGAAGTTCGTAGGGTTTCCAAAGCTGGATGACGATTCGATTGAAGTCAAGCTATACATGCCTCCGGGGACGCCGCTGCACCAGACGGAAAAAACAGTTGCCCGCATTCTGGCCGGACTCGATAAAACCGATCAGTACTATACTGCGATGCAGCCTGAAAAGCAGCCGTTGATCCGGGAGATTCGGGTCAGTTACAGCGAAAACAGTGATGTGACCGAATCGGGACCCCATCTGGCGACCATTTATGTCGATCTGCTGGCCGGTGACAAGCGGGTGGGCAGGATTGACGAGATTCTGGCCTACTGGCGGCAGCAATCCGGCAGAATTCCGGATGTGATCAGTCTCACCTATGACACACCTCAGCGCGGACCTGCGGGGAACGCCATCGAAATCGAATTTCGGGGAGAGGACCTTCTGGAACTGAAGTCGGCAGCCAATCAGGTGATCGACTGGCTGAACCAGTTTGACGGTGTTTATGACCTCTATGATGATTTGCGTCCGGGAAAACCGGAGATCCAGATGAAACTCAAGCCCGGGGCTTCGCTGTTGAATCTGAATGCAACAACGATTGCCAATCAGCTCAATGCCTCTTTTCAGGGCATCACCGCATCTGAGATCCAGATAGGCCGCAATGCATACGAAATTGATGTTCGGCTGAATCCTGAAAGCAGGGATAGCCTGTCTGACCTGGATCGCTTCAAGTTGACAGGGACCAAAGGTGAAAAAATTCCTCTGGCAAGTGTTGTCGAAATGACAAGTGGCAGGGGCTATTCAGCCATCAGCCATGTCGACGGGATGCGAACAGTGACGCTGTATGGCAGTATCAACCTTCAGGTCGCCAATACGCGGGAGATTATCAATCGCCTGAACACCGAATTCCTGGAAAAAGTGACGCAGGCGCATCCCGGGGCCCAGGTCCGGATCAAGGGCGAATCGGCCAATAATGCAGAAACCGGCAGTTCCATGCTCAAAGCCCTGCTGATCGGCTTGCTGGGAATTTTTATCATCCTCAGTTTTCAATTCCGCAGCTATCTCGAGCCACTGGTGGTCATGCTTGCCATCCCCTTTTCCCTCATCGGGGTGATCTGGGGGCATCTGGCCATGGGTATTCCACTCTCCATGCCCAGTATGCTGGGGTACATATCCCTGACAGGTATTGTGGTCAACGACTCCATCCTGCTGGTCACATTCATCCGCAACCGAATTGACGATGGAATGAATATTGCTGATGCCTCCCGGCAGGCAAGCCGCGAGAGGTTCAGAGCGGTGCTGCTGACCTCTTTAACGACCATTGTCGGACTGATTCCGCTGCTGAGTGAAACCAGTCTGCAGGCACAGATGATCGTGCCCATTGCGACCAGCATTGCTTTTGGTTTAATGTCATCCACCATTCTGGTACTCATCGCAATTCCCTGCTTCTACACCATTCTGGGAGATTTTGGCTTGACTCGAAAGCACGACACGGGCAACAATGGGCACGAAACAAGCAGCGAGAAGGCAATGCCGGATTGATCTGGACTTGAGCGTCATCCGGCTCCCGAGAAAACGGATGAAAGGCTTGCTGATCGTGTATCGCCACTTTTTCTGACCGTGGACATGCAATCTGTTATTTGATCCCAGATAGTTAATCTAAAAACAAACCATGAGCGACGAAATCTATCATAAACTGGCCAGGGTCCTGGATACTCTGCCGAACGGGTTCCCCGCTACTGAGAGCGGTGTGGAGATCAAACTCCTGCAGAAGGTGTTCAATCCACAGGAGGCAGACCTTTTCTGCGACCTGCGGTTGACCTTTGAGACCCCCGCCGAGATAGCCCGACGCACGGGTCGACCCCTGGAAGGTTTGCTGGAGCAGTTGCTTCAAATGGATGACCATGGGCAGCTCTTCGCGCTCCATTTCGGAGAGGATCACTTTTTCCGCATGATGCCGTGGGTCTTTGGTATCTACGAGTTTCAACTCAAACGTCTGGACCGGGAATTTGCCGAGCTGAACGAAGCGTTTTCACCCTTTTACAATCAGCAGTTTATCGAGCACTCTCCCCAGTTGATGCAGACACTCCCGATCGAAACAGAGATCGAGGTCGGTCAGGAGGCGCTCCCCTTTGAACAGGTGTCCAACATTCTGGAAAACAGCCAGTCCATCAAGGTCATGGACTGCATCTGTAAAAAGGAACAGGGACTGCTCGATAATCCCTGTGATCGACCCGTGTCAGTCTGCATGGCGTTTGCACCGATTCCGGGTGTCTTTGATGATAACGAAAATGGACGCTCCATCTCCAAGGAGGAGGCGCGGGCGATTATCAAACAGGCGGAAGCGGATGGACTGGTCCACCTGACCAGCAATGTGCAGTTCGGTCATTTCTATATATGCAATTGTTGCGGCTGCTGCTGTGGTGTATTGAGAAGTATTACCCGGCTGGGGATGCCGGCCTGGCAGGTGGTCAATTCATTTTACTACGCAGAGATCACTCCGGATAAATGCTCACTTTGCGGTATCTGTGCCGATGAGCGCTGCCAGGTGGACGCCATTACCCTGGGTGCCGAAAGCTATGAAATCGTTCCGGAAAGATGCATTGGGTGCGGTCTCTGTATCTCAACCTGCGAGGAACAGGCAATCCAGCTGGTCAGAAAAAGATCCGAACAAATCACCCTGCCCCCGCCGGACGAAGCCACCTGGTTCAAAGAGAGAGGTAAAAATCGCGGGGTTGACTTCAGTCAGTTTGAATAACAGTCTCCGGATGAGCGCCTGCCTGAGATGATGCCCCTATGATCCCAGCAGATGATTTCGGACCCTCTCAGGAATTTGCCTTTTTCGTGCGGTCTGAAATTACCTTGAATGTTAATCTTGACAATAGGGATGATCATTGATATATTCGAATTATGTCGAATATTAAAACAAATCGCAGGATATGGACAATATCGAGGATTACATAAAGATATTCAAGGCGCTTTCCAACCCGCATCGGCTGAAGATTTTCTTCGACTGCCTGGATCATCTCAAGGCCGGAGAAGAGTCTATCAACCTGGCGGAAGCTGCCTGTAAATGCCAACGAACCAAAGCTGAAGAGTTGGGGATAGTTCCCTCAACCATTTCACACCATTTGAAGGAGTTGTCAAATGCAGGCCTGATTGATATGCGCAGGGATGGGCAGCGGGTTGTCTCACGTCTTAATAAGCGCGGGATTCTGGTTCTCAGCCTGTTTCTGAGAAAACTTGAAAACTAGGGAAAAATTTTGGAGAAACAATTCGAAAACTTTCGAATAATAGAACTTTTTGGTCAGACCAATTTTGGCAAAGACTTTAGCGGCAACTGTCAACGGGATACTGATAGTCAATGGTAGAACGGATGATACCCGATGCAGCGTGATTGCATCATAAGTGCAGGGGATAATGAGAGGAAACTATGTCAGATCAAGTTAATCCATCCGCAAGGATGATGGTTTTACCCTTTTCGGATACGGTCCTGTTACCGGGATTAAGAACGAAGATCAACGTCAAACATGCTTTTGGACAGTCTCTGGCTCAGGATAATCCGGGCGAAAAACAGAGAATTATAGGACTGGGGCTGAAACGGAATTTTCAGGAAAACGACCTGGGTGCAGAAGACTTTTACAAGGTCGGGGTCTTGATTGAGGTCAATGCGGTGAACCGGGTGAACCGCACCTACCAGCTGAATGTCAATGTTCTGGAGCGGGTAGCGGTCAATTCCCTGGAAGTGGAAAAGGGCAAGGTCAGCGCCTGTTATGAGCCACTTCCGGATATTGACAATATTGAGGAAAAGGATCAGGCGGATATGCTGCGGTATATGAAATCCGTCACCCGTGACATGGGAGAACATATCTCCGGATCCGAGCCATATCTCAAAATTATTGAACAGTTTCAGCATATCAATGAGCTGATAGGCTATGTGGGACAGTTTCTCAATATTTCAATTTCTGAGAAGCAGGAGTTGTTGGAAATGAGATCGCTGCGGGATAAGGGGCTGAAGTTTCTGGATCATCTCATACAGCGCAAGGAGTCCATCAAGTTGCAGATCGAGATGGCCAAGAAGTTCAGTGAAAGCAGCAATAAGCATTATCGCCAGACACTCCTCAGGGAGCAGATGAAGGCGATCCAGGATGAACTCAACGAAGACGAGGGGGTCAGAAGCGGCAAAAAAGATCTGCGGCAGCAGATTGAAGACGCGCAGATGCCTGATGATGTACTGGAAGTGGCCCTGGAGGAGCTGGAGAAACTGGAGAGTCAGAACCCCCAGAGTTCTGATGCCCATGTAAGCCGCAACTATCTGAATCTTCTGGTGGCATTGCCCTGGAAACCCGGTGAAAAAAAGGAGATCAAACTGGAAAAGGCCCGCAAGGTCCTGGATAATCAGCACTACGGCCTGAAAAAAGTCAAGGATCGAATCATTCAACATCTGGCGGTTCTGAAACTGAAGCAGAACGGAAAAGGTTCCATACTGCTGCTGGTCGGCCCGCCGGGAACCGGCAAAACCAGCCTTGGCAGAAGTATTGCAGAGGCCCTGGACCGAAAATATGTGCGTATCAGCCTCGGTGGCGTCCGGGATGAAGCTGAAATCAGGGGACACCGCCGCACTTATGTGGGGGCGCTGCCGGGCAGGATTATCCAGGGGATGAAAAAAGCCGGGGAACGCAACCCTGTCTTTGTGCTGGATGAAGTGGACAAGGTGATGCCCGGATATGGCGGTGATCCGGCAAGTGCGCTGCTGGAGGTATTCGACCCTGAGCAGAACAATTCGTTTTCCGACCACTACCTGGAGGTTCCTTATGATCTTTCAGAAGTCTTCTTTATCGCGACGGCCAACTCGATGGAGAGCATTCCCAAGCCTTTGCTGGACCGCATGGAGACCATCCAGATTTCGGGTTACACCGATACCGAGAAGTTTCATATTGGCAAAAACCACCTGATTCAATCGGTCCTCGAAGATCATGGACTGGATGATACCCAGCTGCAATTTACCGACGACGCGATGTCAGAGATCATTAATCTTTACACCCGGGAGGCAGGTGTCCGGGAATTGAAACGGAAGATCGCCACCATTGCCCGTGTTGCTTCTGAGAAAATTGTCGAGGAGAGCGTGACACTTCCCTATCTTGTGACCGAGGAGATGCTTTTTGATCTTCTGGGGGCCAAGCTGGTCCGACATGATGTGGCACAGGCCAATAATCCACCGGGTGTTGCCTCCGGACTGGCCTGGACACCGGTGGGTGGCGAGCTGCTGTTTATCGAATGCACCCATATGCCGGGGAAGGGACAGCTGAATCTGACCGGGCAGTTGGGGGATGTCATGAAAGAATCGGCCGAGATTTCACTGAGCCTGATCCGGTCCCGCCTCGCCCCGGGCAGCACCCTTTTCAAGTTTGACGAAAAGGATATCCACATCCACGTGCCATCCGGGGCGGTACAGAAGGATGGGCCATCCGCCGGGGTGGCTATCTTCTCAGCCCTGGCATCTCTGTTCACCGGGCGGGTGATTGACGGGGCGCTGGCCATGACAGGCGAAATCACCCTGCGGGGGATGGTGTTGCCAGTCGGTGGTATCAAGGAGAAGATCATCGCCGCGCACAGGGCCGGTATTAAAAAGGTCGTTCTCCCCCTGGAAAACGAGAAGGATCTGGCCGATGTGCCGGATGAGATCAAGGAGGAACTCAGCTTTGTCTTTGCTGAAACCATTGAGGATATCCTCAGGGAAGCCCTCTCGATCGAACTGCCGAAACCGGAAGTCCTTTTTGCGGCGAATGGTTTCCAGGTGGAAAAGCAGCTCCACTGAACGCACCGGTAGGCATTCAACCCGGGCGAAGAACCTGCCGGGACCGGCAGGTTCTTTGCCCGGTTCTTCCCGCTCCACCGACCCTCGAGATTGACCAAATCTGCACAAAAAGATACAAAGGACAGAATTTGTTGACACAGGGACATCTCAAACCCACTCCACCCAACCAGGAGAAAACATGGTTAAAACGAACCGTCTGGCTGAGAGACTGGTCTTTCCCGAAGGTCCACGCTGGCATGACGGAAGATTGTGGTTTTCGGACATGAATGCGCAGCAGGTGATGACGCTGGATCTCTCCGGGAAGCTGGAAACCGTTGTCACCGTGCGGGGGAATCCCTCCGGTCTGGGTTGGACACCCCAGGGGGAGTTGCTGGTTGTCTCCATGGTCGATCGCAGACTTCTCAAACTGGCGCCGGAAGGTCTGCAGGAGGTCGCCAATCTCTGGGACCTGGCCACTTATCACTGCAATGACATGGTGGTGGATACCCTGGGTCGGGCCTATATCGGAAACTTCGGTTTCGATCTGAATACCGGCGAGGCGATCCGGCCCGCCGAGATTGTTATGGTTTCCCCGGATGGCGAGGCCCGTGTCGTGGCTGACAATCTTCTGTTTCCCAATGGGATGGTGATCACCCCCGACGGGAAAACGCTGATTGTGGGCGAGACCTATGGATCCTGCCTGACAGCCTTTGCGATTGAAGCAGATGGGTCGTTAAGCAGGCGACGCCTGTGGGCGGCAATGAAAGGTGCTGTTCCGGACGGGATCTGCCTGGATGCGGCAGGTGGTATCTGGGTGGCATCACCAGTATCGTCCGAGGTACTGCGAATAGTTGAAGGAGGAGACGTCACCGACAGGATTTCCATGCCCGCATCGACCTATGCCTGCATGCTGGGTGGGAATGATGGTCGGACACTCTTTATCCTGACTTCCGAACCCCCCGATCCCTTTGAAGGAAGAAACTGGCATGGCGGTTGTATTGATACCGTACAGGTGGATATTCCCCATGCGGGTCTGCCTTGATTGAAGGACACCTTGATTAACTAAAATTATCGAGTTTACTGCACCAAAGGGTTGATCTTTCAAGAAACGCACGAGTCCATCCATGGAGCTCCTGGAAGCCATCCATGGCTTCCAAGGTTCTTGAAACATCAACCCTTTGATGCTTACTGGGTTCCAGTCAATCAAGGTGCCCTGAATTGAACCGGGAAAAAATCAAGTTGCAGACCGTCTATGAAACCCATCTATTTTATCTTCCAATTCTCTGTTGTTAAGGCCTGACCATGGAAAACACCCGCATCCTCATCGTGGAAGATGATCCCGGTATTGCTGCAGAGATTCAAGGACAATTGAAGAATCTGGACTATCAAACCGTCTCGATTGTTGACTCCAGCGAAAAAGCGATCCATGCCGCTGAACTGGAAAAGCCGGATATCATCCTCATGAATCCCCGGATTGAGGGCACGCTGAAAGGCATTGAAACCGCTGGTATCATCCGCTCCCGCTGCAGGATTCCCACGATTTTCCTGACAGCTCCTGCAGATGAAGAATATCTTGCAGAGACCCGGCTGAGTCACCCCTTCGGGTGCCTGACCCGGCCCTTGCGGGAACGGGATTTGAGGGTGACACTGGACATGGCATTATATGTCACAAAAGTGGACAGGGAAAGGGAACAGGCGGAGGAACGCTTCAAGACGTTCTTCCGGGCCATTAGCGATGCCGTTTTTGTTCATCCGTTTAAAAAAGAGGGGTTTGCACCGTTTATCGAGGTCAACGACATTGCCTGCCGCCGATACGGGTATACGAGGGATGAATTTCTCAAATTAACTCCTGAGGATATTACCCGGAAAGAAGATGTCGAGACACACAAGTCCTCCGGTCATCTTAAACTGCTGCATCAGTTGGGGAATTTGATATTCGAAACCACCCATCAAAAGAAGTCGGGTGAGAGCTTTCCGGTTGAAATCAACGCGAACATTGTGGAGAGGAACGGACAACTCCTGATTATCGCAGTTGTGCGTGATATTTCTGAACGCAGACGGGCCGAAGAGCGGCTGCGGCACAGCGATCAAAAATACAGGGATATCGCAAATCTCCTGCCCCAGGTTGTTTTTGAGACAGACGAAAACGGGCAGATGACGTTTGCCAATCGCTTTGCGTTTGATCTTTTCCAGTACACCCAATCCGATTTTGAAAATGGAATCAATGCTCTGCAACTGGTTGTCCCTGAGGAACAGGAAAAAGCCCTGTTGAATATCGCGCGGGTTCATGCTGGAGAAACCATGGGGGGTATTGAATATACCCTGCAGAAAAAGGATGGCACCCGGTTTCCTGTTATTCTGCATTCAACGCGAATTATCCGCGACGGCAAGCTTGCCGGCATGCGGGGCATTGTCATTGACATCACCTCCCGTAAGCTGGCTGAAAGAGAACTTCAAACCAGTATCAAGAAATATCGTCAGATTTTTGAAAATGCACTGACACCCTATTATGAAGCCACTGTTGACGGGATACTGCTGGATATCAGTCCATCGGTTGAAAAGTACATAAAATACAAAAGGGAAGAGCTTATCGGGATACGCATCCTGGATCTGTACGCGAATCCTGATCAACGGGACATCTTCATGCAGAAACTTGCTGCAGAAGGGGAGATTTATGATCAGGAACTCGACCTGCTGGACAGGGATGGAACCATCATCAACACCATGTTCTGTGCCAAATTAATCCCCGGCGAAAACAAGATTGTGGGCTCGATGCTGGATATGACCGAAAGGAAGAAAGCTGCACAGGCACTTCATGATTCTCAGCATCGATTGGCAATGCATATTCAACTGACGCCCATGGGGGTCATCGAATTCGACAACGCGTTTATCATAAAAGCCTGGAATCCGGCCGCTGAGAAGATCTTCGGCTATTCCCGGGAAGAAGCGCTTGGAAGAGATACGTTTGATATTATTGTTCCTGATTACGAAACTGATAGGGTTAAAAAGGTGCATCAATGGGAAAACCCCGAAGTATCGGAACATGTCAATGACAATAAGACCAAAGACGGACGAACGATTACCTGCCGGTGGTTTAATACCCCCATGCTGGATCTGGATGGACGGGTTGTCGGACTGACAGCTGTTTGTGAGGATATTACAGATCAGATAAAAGCGGAGCAGGCGCTGGAAAAAAGGATCTTAGCGTTAACACAGCCAGTTGAGGACACCAGTAATATTCTTTTTGAGGATCTGTTTAATCCAGCCGATATCCAGCAGCTGCAGGATGATTTTGCCAGGGCCACAGGTGTGTCCTCAATTATCACCCAACCAGACGGGACCCCCATCACCGCGCCCAGCAATTTCTCCAGATTGTGCAATGACATTATTCGCAGGACAGAGTCGGGGCGGATCAATTGTTTTGAAGCCAATGCCCTTCTGGCAAAACAGGATACGGATGGGCCAGTCAATGGGCTTTGCCCGAATTGTGGGCTGATGTGTACCGGGACGAAAATTTCCATGGCGGGGAAACATATCGCCAGCTGGCTGATCGGTCAGGTCCGGGACGAAACCCGGAATGCGGAACAGATCCGTGCATACGCCCGCGAACTTGGGGTGGACCAGGATGAGGCGGAGGTTGCATTCTACGAAGTGCCGGCGATGTCGCAGGTTCAATTTGCAAAGGTGACCCGGGCACTTTTCACCCTTGCCAGTCAAATAGCGACCATCGCTTTCCAGAACATGCAGCAGGCCCGATTTATAACCGATCGGAAAGTGGCCGAGGCAGCCCTGAAAGACAGCGAGGAGAAATACCGCAATGTGGTCCAGAATGCGGTTGAAGCTATCTGTGTGATACAGGCGGGCATGTTTAAATACGTGAATCCTCAGGCGATCAAGCTTTATGGCTATACCGCAGAAGAGTTGGAACAACTGCCAGTAGCGGACACGATCCATCCGGAAGATAAAGATCTGGTTGCGATGCGGCGTCAGCAAAGAGAGAGGGGCGAATATGCACCGAGAATCTATTCCCACCGGATTGTCACCAGGGATGGGCGTATTCGCTGGGTTGATAACAAAGCGGTTACCTTTACCTGGGAAAACCGTCCTGCCCTGCTGCTTTTTCTGACAGATATCACCGAGCGCAAGCGGTCCAGAGAACTGATGATCCAGACGGAAAAAATGATGTCTGTGGGTGGTCTGGCAGCCGGCATGGCCCATGAACTCAACAACCCGCTTGGCGGCATCCTGCAGGGGGCACAGAACGTTCTGCGCCGTTTATCCCCGGATCTGAAAGCAAACCTCGAACCTGCAAAAAAGGCCGGGATTGATCTTCAACAATTGCAGCTGTATCTGGCTGAAAGAGGAATTGTTTCTTCCTTGCATGGCATACAGGAATCCGGTAAAAAAGCATCCCAAATCATTTCAAATATGATGCAGTTTGCCCGCAAAAGCGAAACAAGGATGGCCCTAACCGATTTATCGACATTGGTGGAAAATGTCCTGGAACTGGCTGGAAAGGACTACAATTTCAAACATCAGGTTGATTTCAGGAACATTGCCATTCAGAAGGAGTTCAGTCCCGATCTGCCGCTGATTCCCTGTTCCGAAACCGAAATAGAGCAGGTGCTGCTCAATCTTCTCAACAACGCGACCTGGGCGATGGTCAGGGCGGATAACAGCAGATTACCTCAAATTACATTGCGGATTGCGCTTGAAAACGATATGGCCCGTATTGAGGTTGAAGATACAGGTCCAGGCATGAATGAGGAGACCCGCAGGCAGGTTTTTCAACCCTTTTTCACGACAAAACCGGTCGGTGAAGGAACCGGTCTGGGTCTTTCCGTTTCATACATGATAATCACCAATAACCATAAGGGAACCATTGAAGTCGAATCGGAATTGGGAAAAGGCACCCGATTCATCATCCGTCTGCCACTCGTGGCCGACCGCTGACAACAGAACCTCCGGAGACGCGAACCCTGGCATCCGGCAATCGGCCGAAGGAAGCCTGACGGAATGGAAATCTAGCAGAACCGGTCGGTATAAAGAGAGGGGATCTACTTCCCGAATACGAGGTATCCGCCCACATGTCCGAGGGTTGCCAGCATGAACAGACCGGCACCCATGAGGATGAAATAGGCTATTGCTGCCAGAATGGCAAGCAGGCTGTCGAAGCTGATGATCCCCGCGTTAAAAACCACCAGATGCAAAGCGACAGTACCCACGCCCACGATCAGAAAAATACCGGAAAGCAGGATTTTCAACGTAATCACTCTGTAGGAACGTCCCCCGTACCGGGATTTCCAATCCAATACCCCGGTGAGAAAAGTCAGTGCCGATGATACCACGGCGATACTCAACATGATCAGTGTAACATTGCCGACAATGGGAGAGATATTGGCGAAAAAGGGACTGTTGGCCGCATTCAGTCCGGCAAAACTGCCGTAAAGGGACAACAGCAGCAGAAAGCCGGCACCCAGCAGCGCAAAGGGAAACAGACCGATGGGCAGATGGGTCGCCATAGGGTGGAGTCTTGTTTTCGGTTGAGCACGGTTGATCTCGACATCGTTGACCACGGGGACGAAATGGCCGTATGTTTCATAGAGTTCGATCACAACACTGCATAATGGACAAACGAGACATCCGTTTTCGTCGGTATCGTGCTGGGAAAGTTCCAGGTGGCAGACAGGGCAGTAAAAGGTCTTTCCGTAAAGGGGCTTTTTGAAGAGGTTTACGAATCGGTCCACCAGTTTCATGATATCACTAAGCATAATATTATCCTTTATCTTCAGCTGGTTAATGAACTTCCCGGGTGCGCATCAGTTTTCCGACGATAATCATCTTCTGGATTTCGGAAGCCCCTTCGTAAATCTGGTATATTTTGGCATCCCGCATCAGTTTTTCAGCCGGCATCTCATTGGTGTATCCATAGCCACCAAGGATCTGGCAGCAATCAACAGTGGCCCACATGGCCACTTCAGCCGCGTACCATTTGGCCTGGGCGGCCTGCCGGGCGTTGTCCTGTTTCTGATCAAACAGGTCGGCTGACAAGTAGGTCATATAGCGGGCCGCATCCAGCTTGGTCATCATTTCCGCCAGTTTGAACGAGATCCCCTGGTATGAAATCAGTTTTTTGTCAAACGTGCGACGTGCCTTGGCGTAGGTCAGGGCGATGTTCAATGCCGCCTTGGTAATCCCGTTGGATCCGGAGGCAATGCCGGGTCGGGTGTGATCAAAGGTTTTCATGGCGATTTTGAAACCGTCTCCTTCTTCTCCCAAACGATACTCCTGGGGAACCTTGACATCCTCAAAGGTCACACGGATGGTATTGGAGGCATGCTGACCCAGGTTATGCTCCTTCATCCCCCGAATGATACCCTCCGTATCGGCGGGGACAATAAAACCGGTAGCTCTGTCCTCTACCCGGGCCAGCACAAAATACCAGCTGGCCACGGATCCGCAGGTAATCCACCATTTGACACCGTTGATGACATAGTCGTTCCCCACTTTCTGTGCGGTCGTTTTGATCCGGGAAACATCAGACCCCGCTTCCGGTTCAGTCACACAATAAGCGGAAAACATGAGTTCCTGGGTCATGGGCTCAAGGAATTTTTTCTTCTGAAAATCGTTGCCGGCAAAGATCACCGGATACTGGGAAAGTCCGTTGGAACCCAGAGCTGTTCCAATCCCGGAGCACCCCGTGCAGATCTCCTCCATAATCAGGCAGTGATCCAGGACACACGTTTCTTCGCCGCCGTATTCCTTGGGGATGTGCGGGTTCATGAAATTCAGGTTGAAGGCCTCCTGACAGATATCCCTGGGAAATTCCCCGGAGCGATCATATTTTACAGCATTTGGGGACACCCACTCTTTGGTGAATGCACGGGCTTTGTCGACATTTTCCTGTTGTTTCTTGGTTAAGCTGAATTCCATGTTATCTCTCCGTTAACAAATCCATATATTTAGGCGCTTCTTTTTTCAGTTCACCGGCGGTTACGAGAATATCAATCGGATCTTTCCGAAACAGGTCCGGCTCGTAAGATGTTTTTTCCAGTGATTGGCGGCCCATCGTGATTCTTAAACCGTATTTACACAACAAAAATGAAACAATATTGTTTCCAACAACAATCAATATCCCCGTCAGTGATAACACCGGTTCCTGAAGACCACCGGCATTGAGCATGATCAGTTCGGCGGCCAGCATCATGATAAAGAGTACCGAAAGTGTGAGCTTGATCTTATGCGTGGGATGCCATTTTATATAGACGTGACCCCTTTCAAAAACCCCTGACAGACATGCCGGCAATGCTGTTAAAAACATGAGGATGACTGAAAACACCACCAGAAAGCGCCAGGTTGGACCGTCAAAGGATAAAAAGGTCACCTCCTGTTTCAAAAACAGGTAGGCTATTGCTGCCAGAGGGGCCAGAGCGGCAATAGAGTGGACCATCATCGAGTGTAAATGGATTTTCTGTCTGTTCATTGTTCTTCCTTTCTATGTTTATCAGGCTGTGCCTGAAACCTGAATGCAAGGGCGTTGCTAAAAGAGAATGTGTTGATGTCCCGGTTGACCTTCAGATGACTGCGGAAATTCCGGTTGTTGGCAGAGGATAATCGGTGGATAATTCCGTTATTTCGTTGGGATTCGTTTTGCTGAAACCAATTGGTGTTCGTTATTTTGTTTTCCTGCTTTTATACCTGCAGGCAGGGCTTCCCGTAAAGAGGAAATTGACGGGGAGGGGGTTGCCGGTTTAAATAACAATGATTTAAACGGAAATTTCGGCTGCTTGATTTTCCTCCCCGCAGGACGATCCAGGGACATGGAACAAATGGTGGCAGCGGAAACTCGTTTTTCCCGGAATGGATCCTTCTCAAACCATCATGCCCCGCGTTGCGGCATAACGAAGCATGAGGATGATATCACAGTGTTGACTCGCGACTGATATGAACCCCTTTCAGTTGGGAGACTTATTTCAAGATGATCTAGGACTTGCTTTGCTCTTCGAAGCTGCAAGTTTCGCTTCTCACCCCAAAACTCGCTTTACTCAAACAGTTGGGGTCGCGGACGCTTCGCTTCGTCAAGATCATCTAAGAAACTGCTCCAAGCAATTGAAACAGCTCTATGACAGTCACTCAGCTCAGCTTGTTTTCCTCCGTGATCTTCGTGTTTCTGTGGTGAGTGTTTTTTATACAAAAAAGTGTCCTGGTTTCTGATCGTTTTCCAGGGAATCCGGTTGAAAACCGGCTGCTGAACCTATTCAGCTATCGACAAATAACGATGGAGGGTGTTAACTTCTAACCGGAAACGGTTGAAACCGTTTTTGAATTATTGTGAAGGCACACAACTGGTAGAAAGGAGGTGCAATGATATCTCCCAATGGGAAGTGCTGCTGAAGGGCCATTTATTATGACCTGCCATGCCCGGACGAAAGTAACAGAGGATAACAAAACAACCGACAGAGCCCCGTCGGATGGCGATTGTGCTGTATTCAGAACGCTTATAGGGCAGTCACACGCAATGCCGTTAACTTGAGGGCACCTTGATTAACTGGAACTCAGCAAGCATCATCGGGTTGGTGTTTCAAGAACCTTGGAAGCCAGGGATGGATTCCCGGAGCTCCAGGTAAGAATTGATGCATTTCTTGAAAATCGTCGCTGCTGGTGCGGAACCATTCGTTTAAGTGACCAACATTGCAGTAACACTGCGGAGGTAAAAATATGGATGACCTTTTATACCGGCAAGCCAGACGGCTTGTTTGTGAAACGCTGGAAGTCAGTGAGGAGGTGTTGCAGGATTCAACCCTGTTCGTTGATGATCTGGGAATCGATTCCATTCTGATTATCGAGTTGAAGACCCGGTTTGAGGAACAGTATGGGATTACGATCGATAAAGAGATATTGAAGGATCTCAACTGCCTCACCGATATCCTGGAATACCTGGATTCCAGGAACATCCAGGCGGTTGCACCGGTTAAACAATGAGAATTTCGAAAAGAATATCCCTGCAATCGCAGTTTCGCATCGAACAGGCCCTGTTTAAAGGACTTTACGGTTGTTGCCGGTTGATTCCAGCCAACTGGGTGCTTGCCATTGGTGTCCACATCGGAACCCTGGCCTGGAAACTCAAGGCCAGGAAAAACACGGTGTTGAAAAACCTGGCGCTGGCTTTCAGGGAGCGATTTTCCGAATCCGAAAGGGAAGCCATCGCCCTGAAATGCTACCAGCATTTTGGACGTGAAATGATGCGGGTACTGATCCTGGATCAGGAAGCCCGCCGGCCCATGGAGAGTTGGATCGATATCGAAGGACTGGAATTGCTCAGGAATCGTGGGCAACAAGGGGGGATCCTTGTCGGAGGACATATCGGCTGTTGGGAAATTGCCAATTTTGTACTGCCGAAACTGGGGGAGCGGGTGACGGTTTTCACCGGAGCCCATGCCAATAAACGAGCGGACCGGTGGTTAAACGAGATCCGGTCCAGGGCTGGGACCATCACGGCGGGTGCCGCTGATGACAGGACCGAATTGTTCGAGACCGCTAAAAAGGAGCTGGTTGCCATTGTCGGGGACCAATCCCCACCCAAAGCCCCGGTGATGATCCATTTTTTCGGACGACCCACCGATGCTGCCCAGGGGCCGGCTCTGCTTGCCCTGCTCAACAAAGTCGATTTTTTCTATTTTTCCTGTCTGAAAACCGGGGATCGTGTGAAAGTCCGTATTCAGAAAGTGATATTTGAGCCCGGGGAAACACGCCGGGAGAATATCAAAAGGCTGACGCAGGCCTATTTTTCCATTTTGGAAGCTGATATAAACGCCTATCCGGAGCAGTACCTCTGGATGCACAAACGATGGAAGAATTCTCCGGATGTGGATTATAGAGAGGTTGATGCGCTATTTTGAGGGTGTCGCAACGATGCCCCCATAGGGCCATCGAATGTGATCGGTCGCTGCTGGATAAACCTCAAAGGATTCAAATCCCGCCCGTTTCAGGGAGCGTTCCCACTCACCCAGGGTCAGGTAGCCGATGTGTTCCCGAAAACCGGGCTCCAGTCTGGCTTTGTGATAGCTCTGAAACGTAGATTGCAGGTACTCGAACAGAAAGAAGTGCCTGGGGTCGGTCCTGAAAGCCATGGTAAAAACCAGCAACCCGTCGGGTTTCAAAATTCTGTTGAAGAGTCTGAGGGTCTTTTCCAGATCGATCACATCATAGAGCACATGTTCGAGAATAATCAGGTCGATGGAATCACTCCGGGTGAATGGGTCGCTATTGAGACGGAGTTCATCCAGGTTTGCCGTCTTGAAGACAAATCGATCAAACATAACCCCCGGGAGTTTGTCCCGGAGAGCTTCCCGGCCGATTTTGATCAGGCTTAAACTGATATCGGTGAAGTAGTATGTCTCGATCCGATCCAGGACAGACAAAAAACCGGGATCCGACAGGCCATCCCTCAAGATTGATCCGATCCCGGCTCCCCCTTCAAAGACAGTGATGGCTGGATGGTCTGCGGCTTTCTGGCGCAACACCCTCAGAACCAGCTGGTGGCAGGGTTGCTTGACGCTGGCGTTCAGCATCAGGTCTTCCCAGAGTGCCATGGCCTGCCTGAAGTTTTCATTGGCCAGGGTCAGCAGGGCATCTTCCCCTTTGAACAGGACCTGATCCGCCACATCCCGGATGTTTTTCAGAATACCAAAAAAATTCCGTTTGTCCGGGTTCTGATCGAGGAAGCGATTCAGTTTCCGATCCCCCGGATCTTCGTCCGCGATGGGTTGTGCCAGGAATAATGTACCGTTATCTGTCACCACCAGGTTTCCCCTGTCCAGAAAATAGGCGATGATTTTTCTGGTAAAATGGCAGGCAGTCGGAGATGGATGAGCATCCGGATCAATGATTTCAGCGTAGGTTTTGCTATTCATGAAACTGGTTTTGATAAAATGCCGGCTGAATATCTGGTTGACAAAAATGGAAACCCATTGACGATAGGTGTCAATTTCATGGGTAAATGCGTCATTGTATATATCACTGAGATCGATTCCAGTCACATCTCCAGCCATGGGGCCAACCTGATTTACCTGCTGCGTTTTTAAAAATAGGGCGACCAAACACCGTTTTCCGGTGGTAAAATATTGATTTCGCGAACAGTGTACTAAAATCGAATTGTAAAAACCACCCTTTTCCTCAGTGGGGGCACCAAAAAACATGTGGGGGTTGTGATCATAACCGCTTCAAGAGGTTATTTATTCAGAAAAACGCATAAATCCATCCTTGGAGCTCCTGGAATCCGCCCCTGGCTTCCAAGGTTTTCTGAACAAACAACCTCTTTCCGCTTACAGGTACCTACACATATTTGGTGTACCCCCTCAGTGTCAACAAACCGCCTGTATCCGGCAGAAACCTCGGCACCTGCCAGACGCGTATGAGAATGGTTCCGAAACGGTTTCATACCAGCCGCTGTTCTGCCGGCAATACGCCTGCAGTCCGTTGATTCCTGTCCGGCGTGACAGGGGGATGGGACGCAGTATCCGGCACCGGCCTGGAAACCTGGTTGACATCCGGCAGGGTCCCTGTTTTCCCTGCAGAACCTGTGTCATATCCAGCACAACCCGGGATGGGAGATGGTGGGGATGGCATGCGGGATTAATGGGAATCCGGGGATGATTGTGATGGTGTCCGACTGGTTTTCATTCACTCTGGCGCCGGGACAACTGTTCCCGGGCCTTCATTACGGGGATTGTTGATCTGCTTTGAAATGGGAAAGGCTGTCATTTTTTCAGCCTGGAAAGGCGTCAACAGTCTGGTGAGGGTTTTGTCATCCTGGAATTCAGGATCGAGCCAGGCTTCATAATCGGATGGGCTCAGGATCACCGGCATCCGGTGATGGATGGGATTGACAACCGTGTTGGCATCGGTGGTGATGATGGTGCAGGAGAAGAGGGTTTCGCTGTCTGAGCCCCACTGTTCCCAGAGTCCGGCAAATGCAAACGGGCGTGCCGACGTCATGCGGATACAGTAAGGGGTTTTTGTCGCACCCTCTTTTTTCCATTCGTAAAAACCGTCTGCCGGAATCAGACAGCGGCGGTTTCGAAACGCATTACGAAAGGAGGGTTTTTCAGCCACCGTCTCGCCCCGGGCATTGATCAGTTGATACCCGATTTTCACATCCTTTGCCCAGGGCGGGATCAGGCCCCAGCGAAACCAGCCGGCCTTCCCGGGCATGGTGTTGGGGAAGGTCAGGATATCCTGTGAAGGGGCAATATTGTACCGGGGGGTGTATCCGGATCCAAAATCGATCCAGGGAAACGCTGCCTGCAGTTCGGAAAGTTCCATGGTTAAAGCAAAACGGCCGCACATTTTGACCTCCTGGTGGTTTGCTTAATCTTAAGGGCACCTTGATTAGTTAAAATTATCGCGCTTACTGCACACCAAAGGGTTGATCTTTGCTGGGTTCCCGTTACGCAAGGTACCCTTAATCCTAATCTTAATCCTAATCTTAATCCTAACCTTAATCTTAATCCTAATCCTAATCCTAATCCCATTAATCCTGTTTCAATGGCTGTCAAAATTCCCGAAACCCGGTCAAGCCGGTATTGCAGGTGACACAGGGTGACAGCGTTGAGATGACACAGGGTATAAACAATCCCATTGATGTTTGCGGTTCGTTCATTGATAACCCATACAGTTGGATACTATTTCAAAAACCAAACCCCAGGAGCCCCTGTTTAAAGATATAAACACCAAAGATGATCAGGATTGACCCACTGACATAGCGAATGAGTCGCTGATGTATCATCAATCCCGCTATCCGTTGCCTGAAAATCTGGGATCCATATCCGGCAATCAGTATCGGGATGGAAAATCCCAGAGAATAAAAAACCAGTAGACTGGTTCCCTGGGCGACTTTACCATCGCTTGCCACCAAAGCGAGAACGCCCGAAAGGATCGGACCGATGCAGGGAATCCAGATAACACCGAGTGTGACGCCCAGAAACAAGCCTGACCAGGGGCCGCTGGACCGGCTTTGCAGGCGGTTGAAGATCGTAATGTGTTTGAACAGGTTGATGTTAAAAAACATCAATAACCCAAACAGCATAATGATAACACCGGCAGCTCTCTCTATGAACAGCATTTTTCCAGTGATCAGAGACCCGAAACTGGCGGAAACCACTCCCATGAGGACAAAGGAAAAAGAGAGACCCAGGACGATGAGCAAGGGCCTGTAACGGTGCTCTTCCACGGTGCCCGTCACGATAATAGGGATTACCGGTAAAACGCAGGGAGAAGCGACGCTGGTGATCCCCGCCAGCATGGTCAGGAGTATATTTGTCAGGCTGATATCCATTATTGTTTTCCCAGTTGCTGAATGGCCGGTAAGAGACTCTCCCCGGGATGAATCCCGGGGGAGAAGCGGTGTACCACATTTCCGTCTGCACCCAGCAGTACCAGTGACGGCAGTTGTCTGATGCCAAACTGATAGAAATAGGCGCGATGGTCAGAAATCTGTGTACTGAGGGCTTGAATCCGAACATACTTTTCGATTTCAGTGATATTTTCCTGCAGGATCTGGGCTTGCATTTGACACGGGCGGCCATTCGGATTCAGAAAAAAGAGCAATATGCCTTTTTTGGTCACATCGGCTTTGCCAGTTGTCGCTGATTCAGCTGCCGTTCGGATTTCCGGCATTGACGCTGTTTCAAATCCTTCCTCTGCGGAAGCGCGTGTTGCGCTGAAACCAATGACTGTCACCAATAGCAGTATTATGAGATGGGACAACCTGTTGTGTTTAGATGATCGGTTTTTATTCATACCTATTTATAAGGATTCTAATGTTGGCCCACCCCGACATGTTAATATGAAAAATCGCAAACAGGGTTCCGGCTGCGAATCTTTAGACGCAGGGTAGCGGGATACGAGTCCCCCTGATTTTAAATTCTCAGAGGTCCACTATGCATGGGATCATTATTTCACGCATCAGGCGATCCGGGCAATCAGAATGTGCACAGGATCAGCTGCATCAGGACTGGAATCGCTTTGATTACAGATAATTCCGAATCCGGGTGGTTTCGCTCTGGTTGAGACGATCGTAGGTTTCCTTCTGTTCCAGGGGGATCACCGCCGCCCTTTTCAACTCAGGGGAGAAGACATGGGAGACCAGCACCGAAACGGCGCCATCCTGTCTCTGCAGTTTTCCGGTCACACAGAGAAACCGCTGCTCTTCGATCACCCGGTCATAGCGAACATAAACGTGAGGGCGGATCACCACCTGGATGGTCCCGTATTCGTCCTCAAGGGTAATGAAGAGCATCTTTTTTGCGGTGCCGGGGGACTGCCGGACCAGCACCATGCCGAACACACAGATCGTGCGATTGGCCTGGATCTTCGAGATACCGGCAGAGGTGACGACCTGTTCGGCCGGAACCGGGTAGACCCAGGCCTGTTCCTTGATCAGGCGGCTGAAGTGTCGCCCGAGGGAGGTGCCGGTCGCCCGGTAATCGGCTTCCACCGTCTCCATCTCCGTCTCTTCCTCAAACCATACCCGCTCCTCTTTCTCTATTTCTTCCGGGGTGAGGGTAAACTGAAAATTCTCCCCTTTCAGGTAGTGCCGGTACCGGGGAGATTCGGCCAGCCAGATGGCCGATTTTCTGTCCAGACCGAAAACCTGCAGGGCATTGGCCGCTGCCAGTGCCGTCAGATCGGTGCGGGTGAGGCTGCACCCGGCCAGAAACGTCTCCAGGTCCGGCCATCCACCCACCGCAGACCGTTTTGCCACGGAGGCCCGGGCTGCGCTCTGGCTGAGGCCGGTGACCATGTTCAGACCCAGCCGGATGCCGAACCGGGGGGCGCTGCTGTCCGACGGCACCCCTTCCAGGGTGGCGTCCCAGTCGGAACGGTTCACACAGACCGGCAGAATCGGTACGCCGCTGCGGCGGGCTGTTTTGACCAGGGTGTCCGGCTGATAGAACCCCATAGGCTGGGAATTGAGCAGGGCGGCAAAAAAGGGGGCCGGGTAGTGACATTTCAGGTAACAGGAGGCATAGGCCAGCAGGGCAAAAGAGGCGGCATGGGATTCGGGAAACCCGTAGCTGGAAAACCCCTGTATCTGCTTGATCACCTCCTGGATAAACGCCGGGCTGATACCGTTTTCCACCATGCCCTGGGTCAGTTTGACCACCCAGCGACCGATGTTGCCCTTGGCGCTGAAGGAGCCGATATTCTTCCGGATCTCGTTGGCCTCTCCCGGTGTAAAGTTGCCGATGGCGATGGCGACCCGCATCAGCTGTTCCTGGAAGATGATGGTACCGTAGGTTCTTTTCAGGATCGGTTCCAGCCGTTTGTCGGCATACACCACCGGTTCCAGGCCGTTCCTGCGCCGCAGGTAGGGATGCTTGACACCGGCCAGGATGGGACCGGGGCGGATGATGGCCACCTGCACCACCAGGTCGTAAAAGTTCAGCGGTTTGAGTACCGGCAGACTGGCCTGCTGGGCCGTGGATTCGATCTGAAAGACACCGATGGTATCCGCCCGCTGGATCATGCGGTAGGTCTCCCGGTCTTCCGGGGGGATCGTGGCCAGGCTCAGCACCTTTCCGTAGTGGGCCTGCAGCAGTTCGAAACATTTGCGGATCGCAGTCAGCATCCCCAGTGCCAGGATATCGATCTTGAAAAACCCCAGGGCTTCCACATCCTCCTTCGACCACTGGATCACCGTGCGCCCCTCCATGGTGGCCGGTTCCCGGGGAACCAGCCAGTCGAGGTCCTTGTCTGCCAGCATGAAACCGCCGGAATGGATGCCCAGAAACCGGGGGAAGGAGAGGATTCTTTCCGAGAGGGTGATCCACCAGTTCCAGGTATGGGCCGGAAGCGCCGGTACCCTGTCGTCTCCTTCCGTCTGCTGCCGGATCCCTGCCATGACCTCGTCGGTTGTCTGGGTGCGGGCCGTGAGCGTCCCCAGGGCTTTGGAGACCCTGTCGATCAGGACTTCGGGAACTCCCAGGGCCTTGCCGGTGAAACGGATGGCGCCCCGTGACTTGAAGGTGATGACATTGCAGACCATGGCCGCCCGGCTGCGGCCGTAACGGTCGTATATATAGCGGATCACCTCCTCCCGTCGTCCGTTTTCGAAATCCACGTCGATATCGGGCGGATCGCCCCGCTCCACCGAGATGAAGCGCTCGAACAGCAGGTCGAACCGGTCCGGGTCGACCGCGGTGATGCCCAGCACATAGCAGATGGCGCTGTTGGCGGCACTGCCCCTTCCCTGGCAGAGAATCTTACGGGAGCGGGCCCAGGTGACGATGTCCCAGACAGTCAGAAAGTAGTCGGCGAAGGTCAGTTTTTCCACCAGATCCAGCTCGTGGTTCAGGAGCCGCTCAATCTTCTCCGGCAGGGGGGTTCCAAACCGCTGCCCCGCCATTTTCCAGACGAGATGGGCCAGGTAGCTCTGGGCCGTATACCCGTCCGGAATCATCTCCTTGGGATAGTGATAGGTCAGTTCGTTCAGGTCGAAATCGAAACTGGCGGCCAGGTCTGCCGAGTTCCGCAGGGCGGTTTCTGCTCCGGGGAGGCTGCCGTAGATCTTCTGCAGGGATACCAGGGAGTGCAGGCAGCGCCGGCTATTGACAAAGAGCTGCTCCGGAATCTCGTCCAGGGTCCGGTTGTGGCGGATGGCGTGGAGCAGGTCGCTGATATCCTTCTGGCTCCGGTCGGCAAAAAAGACGTCCTGGCTGAACACCACCGGCGAGTTCAGACTGCGGGCCAGCGCCTGCGTCGGTTCTATCCAGCGGTCCTCCACCTGGTTGAGGTGCCTGCTGACGGCAAAATAGAGCCGGTTGTCAAAATGGGTCTTAATCTTCCCAAACCGTTCCCGAAGCTGCTTCAGATCCTGCCCCGCCTGTCTGCGGATCAACCCCCGCATGGGTTGAATCGCGACCAGATCCGCCACCGGGGCAGCGAGCAGATATGCCAGGGGAAGATTGGCCCCGTTTTTACCGTTACGGTGGCTGTGGGAAAGGAGCTGGCAGAGGTTGAAGTATCCCCGGTGGGTCCGGGCGTAGAGGACCAGTGTGTCCTGGAAGTAGACCGGCAGATCGTGATCCCCTGCCAGGTGGATCTCCGCCCCATAGTGGAGTTTCAGGTCCATGGCTCTGTTTTCCCGCCGCATCTCCCGGCGATCGCCATAGGCCCTGGCAATTCCATAAACGCCGTCATAATCGGCGATGCCCAGGCTCCGGTATCCCAGCCGGTCCGCCCGGTTCACCAGCTCCCGGGGATGGGAGGCCCCGGTCAGGAACGAAAAATTGGTGTGGCAGATCCATTCGTGCCAGTGATTAACCAAAGATGCCATGCTGATACCAGTTTCCCGCCGAGTCCTGAAAAATCCAGGTGGCGTTGCCGTCTGGATCGATATGCTTGAAATAGTTGCGTTCGATGGCGGCGGGCTCCCCTTTCTGCCACCATTTGTCCAGGGTACTTTCCAGAAAACAGCCCCGGGTCTTCCGCTCAACCCCTGCCAGGAGCAGCGGCTGACTGCGGATATACAGGGGCCGCTCTTCCGCCACCGCATCCAGGGAGCGCTGCATGTCCGCAGACGGGTTTTCCGTTTCCCTCCAGGCCAGTTCCCGGCTGTTGTATGAGTCCTCGGGCAGCCAGTCCCTGCGGGTTGAAAAGCGGTTCAGGGCAACCGGCAGCTCATTTTCCAGACGCAGCAGGATATCCAGATCCCCCTCTTTCTCGGCGATGCCCCCGAAAATATCGAAAAAGACATTGGGCACCACCAAGGTCTCTGAAAGAACCAGTTCCCAGTTGGACAGGGGCGGCACAGCGGCCGTTTCGTCACTCCCGGATGACGGTGGAAATTTCTCCCGGGCGGCAGCCTCAAACGCGTAGTTCGCCTGCAACAGGGTGGTGCGGTGGTTTCCGGACTCTCCCAGCAGATCGTGGGGATTTCTGAAACGAATGGGAACATGCAGGCGGCTCAGGTCCTCGAAGGTCACAAACCAGTCGATACGGCTGACCCGCTCTCCGCTTTTGTCCAGGCAGAGACACAGTTTGTCCAGGTCTTCATTCAACTGGGGTGCCACCTGTTCCCAGCGTTCCAGGGCGTACTCCAGGCAGCGCCGGATCAGCGGGGACTCCCGGAAACGGAAGCCCCGCCAGGGAAATCCGGTCCGGTACAGAAACAGGGCTGCATGCTCACTGCCACCATCCACCAGGGCGGTTTCCGGGGATCCGCCGGAATGCCTGTCGAAAGTCCAACGCCAGATCAGACCCAGTTCCGGTCCAAACCGTTTTTTGACCCCGGTCTCGTTGAGGATATGCATCTCTACGGGACGACGGAAACCCAGGCGGGTCATCCCCAGCTTCAACCGATGACACTGCTTGCGGAATTTGGCCGGCTTGAAACCCCGGGTCTTTGCGGCCAGAAAGTGGTCGCTGATGACGGACATTCCCCGCCACCAGCATTCCCAGCTTATGGACTGCAGCAGCGTCTGTCCGAACCGGCTCTGCTGGGGGACCAGTCCCCGGATGTTCTTTGACTGCATACCATACAGCATCAGCACCGCCAGCCAGGGATTGACCGCACAACTGGCACGATAGGCGGGTGAGATGGGGGTGACCTTTTCCCGGTCCGAAACCGCCGGCATATCAAAAACCTGGTCCAGGGCGGTCCGCCAGAGACGAATGACCGAGGAATCCGCTGTCTGTGCCCGGGTCTGCCAGTAATGGAAAAAGGGGGAGATGTCCATTATCCAGATGTCTCCGGACCAGCGCATCACCTGGGTGGTCAGAAACTGAAGATTTTCCCGCTCCTCGGTTTCGGTCTCCAGCGCCATGTAAACCCGGGACGGGCTGAGACTGGCTTGCCCGGTCATTTCGATTCTCCTGTATCAATGACCAGCCAGCTTGCCGGTAAACCACTGCAGAAAATGCGCTTGTCTGTATAACGGGTCATTCATCCTTCCACAAAATGTCTCAACCAAAAAAAACAACCATCCAGCTAAATAGTAAACATATGTTCTCCTTTTTGGCAATAAAAAAGCACTCCTGAAAATTCTGAGTCAATGCCGTTAACTGAGGTATCCGCTGCTTATTAAGCGCTAACGGTTCCGGTTTTCAAGAACCTTGGAGGCCAGGGATGGCGCCCCGGAGCTCCAGGAGGGATTAATGCGTTTCTTGAAAATCGGAACTGTTGGTGCGGAACCATTTGCTTCAGTTGATGACAATGATTTGTATCTTTTAAGCAACAACCGGTCATTTTTCGGTTGTTGTTTGAGAATTGAGGCGGGCTGCAGGTCCTCTGGAAAGCTATTCAGCTATTCAGGTTCAGCTATAGAAGCTAAGACCGGTATGTTATTGAACTCATTCTCGACGGCCATCCATGGCCGTCTTCCGAGGGCGGTCGTTAACATCGCCTTCATGGCGATGATTAACCACTCCCAATCCGTTCAATTACATACCGGTCTCAACTTCTGCTTAGATAAAATGCTGAATAATTACAATGAATTCTGAGTAAAAGTCCGGAGGTTTCGGACCGGCGGTCGGCGAGGGGATGCTGCGGCTATTTTTTCATCTTCTTGATGATCTCTTTTTCAATCGCGGTATATGCCTCCTCCGGTGAAATCTTCAGGGTTGCCAGCACCTCCGCAAAGGTTGATTCATCGCCTTTGCAGAGGTAATCAAGGACATTCAGACACTTCAACAGAGAGTGGGTTTCCGTCTTCATTCCGATTCTGTATAATGTCATCAGCCGTGCGACGCTGAAATAGTTGACCGTCCCCTGACCAAGACTGTCTTCATTGTCCTCGGTCTCCTCGTCATCATCATCCGAGTCTGTTAACGCCGCCTTTGCTTCCTCTGCATCCCTGGCATCCAGGTAATCCACCATGACATTGCCAAAGGTGTGCATGGGAAACCCCAGAAACCCACTGGCAGCAATAAAATTTCTCAATGATTTGGTCGACTCCAGACCGAAATCCATATTTGTCATGCCCAGCAGTTTGATGAGCTTTTCAATCTTGCCTTTGGGAATGCCGGCTCGACCCAGCTCAAACCTTGAGACCACCTGGCTGGCGGTATTTTCCTTGTATCCGAGCTGTACCCCCAGTTCCTTTCTGGACATGCCTTTCTCCAACCGCAGACGCTCGACGATCTTACCCACTTTTTTTCGGAACGCCTCTTTCTGTTTCTTTTCCATCACACCTCTTTTTGTCCAGTGAATGTTTATTTTTGTTTATATTTGTTCCGGATGCCGGCAATCCACCGGATATACTTGCGCCGATTCGCCCATCCCCGCCAACCAGGCATTATGGCCAGCGGCCGGTTTTTCGATATTCAGCTATCCCCGTCAACGGGTTCAACACGCTGCTGCCCGGCGCCATCTCAAGTGGAGATTCCGTTTTCCGGAGAAGAAGGGTAATGTCGATTTTTTGATCGAAGCCGGCAGAGCACTGCCACCCGTGGGTTCCATTGGGATGGGGGGAAATGGTCCTGAATAATCTTCCGGGCATGACCAGATAAAACAAAAATAAAACAAAATATTGTTGACAAAATGTTTATTATTCGTTCATATTAGAATTGTAGAAACGGTTTATCATGTAAAAACTAAACAAAAATTATAACCTGGAGAAATGTATGTCAACAGAAACTCTTGTGGATCAATTTAAAAAAAACAACGCTCTCATGATTGAGAACTGTTGGCAGGCTGCTGAGGGAATTTCGGATGCAACTGAAAAATTTACGGAAAAGTTTTTTGACGCCATTCCCAACCTTCCTGAGGAAAACAAACTCTGGATCAGCGATTGGAAAAAATTCAACAAACAGGGTTTGGCAAGTTTTAAACAAACTTTAAACACAATGACGGATACTTCAGTTGCGGAAAAAACGCCCCGGGGCTATCTACGCGCATCGCTGGATTCCCTTGGAAATCATGTTGATCAGTTATTTGAGCAGGTATCCCAGGTTCGGGAGCAGGGTGAAAAATATCTGGACAAAATCACCGCGCAAATTCCGGAACCGGGGAAACAATGGGCCAAGCAATGGACCCAGGCAACCGGGAACGGAATTGAAGAATTAAAAGCCGTGATCAGCAAGAATATTGAACTGACGAGTCAGTTCGCCGGGGCCGTTGTTGATTCATCGTCAACCCCGGTCAAGCCGGAACCGGCCAAACCGCAGGCAGCAACGAAAACCGCTGCAAAAACCGGAAACAAGTAGATGTACCGTGGAGAGGCAATTCCAGGTGTCTTTGCCGGTCTGAAGAACGGAAAGCACCTGGCCATCTCTTCTGGAAGAAGGGCATAAAGGCAGGGACAGGCAGGTCAGGCGTTGACCTTTTTCAACAGCCAGGCCATGTTTTCACCCAGGATCTTCATGATATTCATGCCTTCCGCATCCTTTTCCACGTCTCCCGGCTCCCGTCCGATGGAGACGTTCCAGTAGCATGAACCGGGGATAAACATCTGCCCGTAGAGAAAGAAATGGTTCAGGGCATCGAAGGTGGTGACGGCGCCAGCCCGCCGGACGGCCACGACTGCTGCCCCGACTTTGTGTTTGAACAGGCCGCCATTGGCGGTCCCGACCAGTCCCGCCCGATCGATCAGGGCCTTCGTTTCGGCGGTCATGTTTGAAAAATAGACCGGGGATCCCAGGATGATGCCGTCTGCCTGCACCATCTTGTCCAGGCACTCATTCAGCACATCGTTATCCACCGAACAGTGTTTATCCAGGTTTTTGAAGCATTTGTAGCACGCGCTGCAGCCCCTGATTTTCTTACCGCCCAATTGCACCAGTTCGGTTTCGATACCCTCCTTTTCCAGCACGTCGAACACTTTATGGATGAGAATCTGTGTGTTTCCCTTTTTCCGGGGACTGCCATTAAATGCAACAACCTTCATAATTACCTCCTGACTGTTTCTGATGAACCACTTTTTCCAAAGACACAGCCATTTTGTTTACAGAGATTGGAACAAGTTGTCAATCGGACCCGGGGGTACGACAACCGCATGGGTTCCGTACAGGGGGCTCATCTCTGCGTCGCTGATGGAGAGCTCGCGGCGGGAGAGTCCCCGAATCACCCGGATCATCAACGTTCCCGAAGGATACCGTTTCCAGCAGTTCATCCGCAGGCTTGCCCAGATATTTCCCTGCCGGTTGGAGAGGAAAAAGTCTCTCAGCAGCATCACCAGTTGACGGTTCTGCCGGGCCTGCCGGCTGACGAAAAAGCACTCTTCCCGGGTGAATTTGCGGGGGGAGTCCAGAATGATCAGTTTGAAGATGGGATTGCTGATGGCCAGTTTCAGATCCCGCAGGGGTCTGTCGGATTGGGCGAAGACAATCCAGGCCGGGGAGACCCCCCTGGCAAACCAGGCCGGTGGAAAGACACGAAAGGTTTCGTGGGAGGATATCCACAGGGTCCACAGGGGTTTTGTCCGGATGCCCCGGGTTGCATTGACCACGAATTTCAGTGCCAGTATCCGCCCCTCTTTCCCGAGGGGCATACCAAATTCGGTAATGCTGCCAAAAGGCAGACCCCCCTCCAAAAATTCATCGACCCGATCCACACAGGAGGCGAGCCTCTCCAACTGAAGACCCGACCCCCCCCTGACCAGGTTTAACCCTGAATGCCGGGCGGATATATCGCTGAGAAGGGTGCGGGTTTTGTCATCCATGGATGTCATGCTTGGTCTGTGTCACGTTTCCGGATAAAAGGGGATCGATAGTCCTGATGGTAAACGTATGTACTCTGTTTTGCAAGCAAAAACCCTCCCCCCTGATCAACCCCTTGACAATTCAGCTGGTTTCTGGAGAATTGGCGAAAAGATGTCCCACAGGACCGGTTCATGAATGACCAGGTAAAATGAAATTTGATGTCTACGGCAGAAGGATTGACGTTTTCAGGCGCAACGCCCGGTGGTGTGTGTTTGAAGCTGGCAGTGACGGTAAAAAGCGTATAGCGGGTGATCTCCGGATTCCGGCGGCTGTCGGGGAGGATGAATTGCTTGATTATCTGGCAGACTTATGTCACGAATGGTCCCGGCAGGGTCATGACCGGGTTGTCAGAGTGAAGTGATCCGCAACCGTGGCTGTAGCCGATGATGCAGACTGGAAGCTGTGTCGGCAACGGTTGCGGATCCGATCTGGCAAGGGTAGGCGGTTATCTTTTACCTTTACTTTGCGGGGGAAACGATACCGTCAACTGTTGCTTACGGGGTTTGACCACGGTTTTCTTGAGCGCTTCTGAGATATTCAGGGAGTAGTCACCAATCCTTTCAAAGTTTTTGATAATCTCCATGAACAGCATCTCCCGCTGGACCTGTCCACTTTCGATGATTCTGTTGACAGAACTCTCTCTCAGGGTATCCCTGGAGTCATCAATTTTGATCTCGTGTTCAATGGCGACCCTCAGATCGGCACCCCGAAGTTCTGCATCCTGCAGATTTTCAATATTGAACAGAATAAACTCAATCACTTCATCGGCAAAATCGCGAATTTCCTGGTTGGCGGTGGGGTGCAGTTCGATCTTATCATTGTACCGTTTCTGTACCAGCAGAATGAGGTCATAACAGCAATCCGCAATACTTTCCAGTTCGTTGACAATCCTCATCAAAGAAATCACCATGGTGGCACTTTTATCGGTCAGTTTTTCGCTGGATATCTTGCCCAGGAAAACGGTCAACTCATTCTTCATGGCATCAGAAATATCCTCTTGTAATTTCAGCGTCTTGACGGAGTCTCCCATGTCGTTCTGGGGGTTGAAAAAGACCTCCAGGAAAGTCTGAAACATATTGTGCCCGATAATCGCCATTTTTATGATTTCCGTTCTGGCTTCATAAATATACATTTCAGGGCTTCTTAAAATAGCGGTGGCGATATAAGGCAGACGGTATATCGCTTTTTCAGCATCCAGCTCCTCCTGGGTTGGTTTGACCAGTTTTTCCACCAGCTTTGCAATGTGGGGGACAAATGCAATCAGTAAAACGATGTTGGTCAGATTAAACAGGGTATGAAAGGCAGACAGGTGAAAGGGGATATTGGCGGCTATGGCCGGGTCTCCGGGAACCAGGTAGTCGATGAATTTTATAAAACCGTGAAAAAAGATCAGCATCCAGATCACACCGATCATATTAAAAACGAAATGGGCCCTTGCTGCCCGTTTTGCCTCGGTATTAGCCCCCAGCGCCGCCAGGTAGGCAGTGATCGTCGTGCCGATGTTTTCTCCCAGGACGATTGAAGCTGCTATCGGAAAGTCTATCCAACCCTGATAGGCCATGGCCACGGTTACGGCCCCTGCCGCACTGGATGACTGAACAATAATCGTGATCAGAATACCGACAATGATAAACAGCACAATGGAGGCATAGCCCATGTTGGTATAGGATGCCAGAAACTCAAGTATTTCCGGATTGCTTTTGATATCGGGGACTGATTTTTTAAGTAATCCCAGTCCCATGAACAGCAGTCCAAACCCAACCAGGAATTCACCCGTGTTCTGCCATTTGCTGATTTTGGAAAAGGTGAAGGGGATACCGATACCGATGACGGGAATCGATATGGCCGAGAGGCTCACTTTGAACCCGAAGATGGAAACGATCCAGATGGTTACGGTTGTGCCAAGGTTGGCGCCCATGATGACACCAATGGACTCGGTCAGTGTCAGCAGACCGGCGTTGACAAAGCTGACGACCATGACGGTGGTTGCGGACGACGACTGAATGACCGTGGTGATGAAAAAACCGGTCAGAACCCCCAGGAAACGGTTTCGGGTTACAAACCGCATGGAGGCCCGCAGCCTGTCGCCCGTCAGGAGCTGGATGGCCTCGCTCATGCGTTTCATACCGTAGAAAAAAATGCCTAAACTGCCAAGGACCTGTAAAACCTGGACTATATAATTCATGGGGTATCCGTCTGTTTTGACTATAGGGCACCTTGATTCATGAAAATTGTCGAGATTACCGCACCAAAGGGTTGATCTTTCAAGAAACGCACGCACGAGTCCATCCATGGAGCTCCTGGAAGCTTTTCATGGCTTCCAGGGTTCTTGAAACATCTACCCGTTGATGCTGACTGAGTTCCAGTTAATCAAGGTGCCCGATATTAGACTGGAGCGTTGGTGTTTTGACCGGAAAACAGGTTTCCTTTCTGATGGTTATTGTCTATTCCACTGTGAAGGAAGCGCTGTAGCCTGGCATCCGTCAGCGAATGAGCGGATTCCATCCGGCGCGTCACGTTTTGTTGAAAATCAAGTTTGAACTGTCACCCGGCTCAGGCAATAAACCGATCCGTGAACTGAATGAGAACGTTTTTCCTGATCGTATTTTAATAACACGTTCCATTTTCTGCTATTGACCGTCAAGTCCTTAAACCGGTTTTTCGCTGGAATAAATGGTTTATCACAGTCAACCCTTTTTGAACTCAGCCATATACGAAAAAGAGATATTTGTGTTTTTTGTTGTCTGCGATTCTCACGGGTTTACCAGTTCAGTTTTTGTCCTTTTTCAATCACGGTTCCGGTTTTACACGCACCTCTCGGCCTGTTGACAGGCCTTGTCTCGTTCCATTTCTGAATGGGTACCGGAAAATGTCTGACGGACGTGGTCGCTGTATCCGGATTGACAGAAAACCGGATAATATTCGTCGATCCGGAAAGGATGCACCAAATATGTGTGGGTACCTGTAAGCGGAAAGAGGTTGTTTGTTCAGAAAACCTTGGAAGCCAGGGATGGATTCCAGGAGCTCCAAGGATGGATGCATGCGGTTTTCTGAATAAATAACCACTTGAAGCGGTTATGATCACAACCCCACATGTTTTTGGTGCACCCTCCGGAAATTTATGTTTGACTTTACAGGTGCAAATTTCTATTATTCTCAACCAGGCTGAAGAAACGAGCGGGTCGCTGGAATGTCCCCTGTCGATTTCTGATGCTTCGTTGTTTCCGGATCTTTTCTCATTTTTTGTTTTGCCCGGCAGGGCATGTAAAATTGTATGAACATCTTCAAACGACGCTGGTCCTGCGACGGCGGCTACTCTACTGTCCTGAAAATAGCAATCCCGCTGATTCTCAGCACTGGCGCCTATTCCGTGCAGCATTTTATCGACCGCATGTTTCTCTCCTGGTATTCAGCGGAGGCTGTTGCCGCAGCGATGCCGGCCAGTATCCTGAGTTTTACCATCCTCTGTTTTTTCATCGGAACAGCATCATTTGTCAGCACCTTTGTGGCGCAGTATTATGGCGCCAGGCAGTATGACTATATCGGGCGGATTGTCTGGCAGGGGATTTACTTTTCCCTGACAACCATGGTGGTGATGCTGCTGGTGATTCCTTTTTCCGACCGGATATTTGCACTGGCCGGGCATCCGCCGGAGGTCCAGGTGCTTGAGAGTCGCTATTTTTTCATTATCTGCCTCGGTGGGTTTTTCCCCGTGGCCTCATCGGCGATCTCCGGTCTGTTCAGTGGTCTGGGACGAACCTGGACGGTCATGTGGGTGAATTTTGCGGCCACCGGGGTCAATATTATTCTCAACTATGGCATGATATTTGGGCATTTTGGTTTTCCGGAGTGGGGTATTCAGGGTGCTGCCATCGCGACAGTCATTTCTTCGGTCATAGCCACACTGCTGTTCCTGGTTCTGATGCTGACACCGGCATATCGAATGCGATATGGTACCTGGCGTGGCCGGTTGTTCAATCAAAACCTGTTCCGGGATCTGCTTCGATTCGGGGTCCCATCCGGGATACAGTTTTTCCTGGATATGCTGGGCTTCACACTCTTTATTCTGCTGGTGGGTCGGATCGGCACCATTGAACTGGCGGCAACAAATATCGCGTTTAATATAAGTATGCTATGCTTTATGCCCATGGTCGGTCTGGGAATCGCCATCTCGGTTCTGGTCGGACAGAATCTGGGTGACAACAACCCCGGAATGGCTGAATTCAGCACCTGGTCCGGGACCCATATCTCTTTCTGCTACATGACCAGTGTTGCTTTTCTGTTTGTCGTTTTTCCCGGTTTTTTTCTGACGCCGTTCGGTTATGATGCCGATCCTGAATCCTTTAAGCCGATCTTTGACTACGGCGTGGTGCTGCTGCGTTTTGTCGCGCTCTATACGCTGTTCGACACGATGAACATCACCTTCTCATCGGCCCTGAAAGGCGCCGGTGACACTCTTTTTGTGATGAAAGTGATTGTCCTGGTTTCCTGGCTGGTGATGGTCATTCCCTGCTATCTGGCCATCGTGATTTTTAACCAACACCTCTTTGTCGCCTGGGGCTTTGCCACTGCCTACGTGGTCTCCCTGGCATTTGTGTTTTTGACCCGGTTCTTGAAAGGCAGCTGGAAGACAATGCGGGTGATTCGGTATTGATGTTCAATTGACAGCGTGCCTGTCCGGGGAAGAAATCCATATAATAGATTGTAATTTAATCAATACCAAAAAAGGCATTTGCCATCCCGCCAGTTGTCCATCTATAATTCCATAGCATTGGATCCAGTTGCGCGTATCAGGTAACCGCAATGTCCTGCAGGCATCCGGAACATGGATACACTCAGAAAGATGGCGTGAATTCGCTGGTTCAGGTTTATCAACTGCCGCCAGCCGCATTTTCTGAATCGCAGCCACCCGGTCAGGGTATTTAAGATTTCCACACCAGACCCGGGAAAACCGCCCCGGGTAAAACCGATGGAAACAGTACAGTTCTCATCAGAAAGGAAAATAGCGTAAAATAATGCGTGAATGGAGGCTAAATGGCAGGAAAATTTGTCAGTGAAAGGAATATCAAGTTTTTGCTCTACGATGTGTTCGATATTGAGTCGTTAACGAACTATCCGTATTTTTCAGACCATAATAAAAACACATTCAACATGGTCCTGAAGGCAGCATCCAAACTTGCCAAGGATAAGCTCTTCCCGGTGTTTGAGGAGATGGACAGATCCCAGCCGGAACTGGTGAACGGGGAGGTCGTGGTTCATCCATCTGTCAGGGATATCCTGCATGAATATGCTGAAGGGGGGTGGATAAGCAGCATTTTCCCCTACGATGTGGGTGGCGAACAACTTCCATCGATGATAACGGAGGTTTGTCATTTTATTTTTGCCTGTGCCAACTATTCAGCCGGTGCTTATTCCGGTCTGACGTCGGGAGCCGCAGGTCTGATCATCTCTTTTGGCAACAAGGCGCTGTATGATCGGTTTGTACCAAATATGTTCAGCGGGAAGTGGCAGGGGACCATGGCCTTGACAGAACCGGAGGCCGGCTCATCCCTGTCGGATATCCGGACTGTTGCCGAGCCGACAGACGGCGACTATTACACCATCAAGGGGCAGAAGGTGTTTATTTCGGCTGGTGATCACAATTGTGTTGAAAACGTGGTCCATCTGATGCTCGCCAAAATCAAGGGTGCGCCCCCCGGCGTAAAGGGCATCTCGCTGTTTGTTGTGCCCAAAAAACGGATGGAAAACGGCCAGCTTGTCTCAAATGATGTGACGACTTCCGGGGTTTTTCACAAGATGGGCTACAAGGGCTGCCCGATTGTCCAGCTGGATATGGGGGATGCCGGGGACTGCCGGGGCTGGCTGGTAGGAGAACCCAACAACGGCCTGAGATACATGTTTCAGATGATGAATGAAGCCAGAATAGACGTCGGTCTTGGTGCCAATGCCATGGCGACCGCGGCCTACTATGCATCCCTGGAGTATTCAAAGAGTCGTCTCCAGGGGCGAAGGGCTTCTGAAAAGGAACCGACAAAACCCCAGGTGCCGATTATCGAGCACGCCGATGTCAAGCGTATGCTGCTTTTTCAGAGAGCAATCAACGAGGGTGCTCTGGCGCTGTTAATGCAGTGCAGTAAATATGTGGATCTCCTGCAGGTGCTGCCGGAAGTGGAGAAGGAAAACATCCATCTGTTGCTTGAGCTGCTGACCCCTGTTGCCAAAAGCTACCCTTCCGAAATGGGTATTCAGGCGATCAGCCAGGGACTCCAGTGTCTGGGTGGTTCCGGCTACTGTGATGACTACCCCCTGGAGCAATATTACAGGGATGCCCGTATTCATCCGATTCATGAGGGAACGACAGGTATCCAGGGAATGGATATCCTCGGGCGTAAGGTCATCATGAAAAACGGCAGGGCCTTTGTCCTTTTTCAGGAGGAGGTTGTGAAAACCGTGCAAGCAGCGGAGGCGTATCCGGAACTGCTGCCGTTTTCAAAAAAACTGGCAGATGCGCTGCAACGGTGCCGGAACATCACCGCGCATTTATTAACGGTAGCCCAGAGCCAGGGAATTGAGGTGTTCCTGGCCGACGCGGTACTGTATCTGGAGATGTTTGGGATTGTAACGATCGCCTGGCAATGGCTCAAGCAGGGGGTGGCCATTCAGAAACAGCTGGGAGGAAAGGTGTCTAAAAACGATCTCCATTTCTTCACGGGGAAGATGGTTGTCCTGCGATTCTTCTACAGTTATGAACTCCCGAAAATCAGCGGTCTGGAGGAAAGACTGCTGGAGAGCGACGGTTTGACGGTGAAGGCCGGTACGGATTGCTTTATCGACTAGCCCGTCATCCAATGATCTGCAGTATTCCCCATGCTGCAGATCCTGCAACCATATCCGGACAGGGTATCCGGTCAGACGTGCGCTGGGGTCCTGTTCGTTTGACGTTTTGCCGCAGACACTGCCGATCACGTTTTTCTTGACATAACCCCGCGTGGTACTGTAATTCACTATCGTGCATTAACCGTATTCTTCTGATAGAGACGCTCTGGCTCCCCGATAACGCATGGACACGGACATCGATGGTCCCCCCTGATCCTCACCTTTAGGAGACGTCATTTCAAGAGCCTTATAGATCGTTGAATTGCAGACCGCAGACATGCTGATATGCGTGTCAGCGCCGACATCCATTTTATAACCCAGGTAACCACCTGTTTTGTGCAGGACTGATATCGATCCGTTGATCATTGATTTATCGTCCGGATAGCGGATCCCGATACTTTTGGACCAGAAACCGATTGAAAGGAGTTGTCATGATTTTACCAAAAAAAGGAGTTGATAAAACCGAGATTTCAAAAAGACTGGATGCGTTTCGGACCGGGGATCTGGATTGGCGGTCGGGGAAGGTATTCGGATATGTCTTCGATCCCGGCAAGGAAGCAATGGAAGTGGGCAAGGAAGCATATATGAAGTTTCTGACTGAAAACGCCCTGGATTTCACCTCGTTCCCAAGTCTTTACAAGTTCGAAAAAGAGATTGTGGAGATGGCTGTCACGCATCTCAACGGCGGCACAGAAGCTGTCGGGAATTTTACCAGCGGCGGCACGGAAAGCATCATCCTGGCGGTCAAGGCGGCCCGGGATCATGCCCGGGTCCATAAACCGGGAATAACTGAGCCTGAAATGATTCTGCCGATCACAGCCCATGCCGCCTTTCACAAGGCGGCCCGCTACCTGAATGTCAAAGTGGTTCCCATACCGGTCGATGATACCTTTCGGGCGGATGTCAGCGCTTTGAAAGGTGCGATTACCCCTAATACGATTCTCATCGTTGGGTCTGCGCCTTCCTACGCCCATGGCGTTATCGATCCCATTGCAGCCATGGCCGCCGTGGCAAAGGAAAATGGGTTGCTGTTTCATACCGATGGCTGTGTCGGCGCTTTCATGCTGCCGTTTTTCAAGAAACTGGGCGAGCCGGTCCCGGATTTTGATTTCAGTGTCCCCGGGGTGACATCGATCTCGATGGACCTGCATAAATATGCCTATACCCCCAAGGGTGCGTCGCTGGTCCTCTACCGTAACAGAGAGATCCGCAGACACCAGATTTTTGCCTGTTCCCACTGGACCGGGTATACGATCATCAATAATGCGATATTGAGCTCCCGGACCGGCGGGCCCATGGCTGCCGCCTATGCGGTCTTGAATTTTCTGGGAGAGGACGGGTACATGGATATTGCCCGCAAAAAAATAGAAGCCACCAAAAAACTGCTGGCTGGTGTCAGAAAGCACAAGGACCTGCGCATCATGAGCGAGCCGGATTTCTGCATGTTCTCGTTTACATCCGACACCATCAGTGTCTTTCACCTGATCGATGAGATGAATTCAATCGGCTGGTATATTCAACCGGCGCTCTCCTATGAGAATTCCAGGCAGAATATTCACCTCTCCATCAACTTTTCCAACGTGGAATGGGTGGATGCGTTTATCAAAGACCTCTACAAAAGCATCGAAAAAGTGAGGGGTGTAAAGTATGGAGAACTGGGTGACGTTTTGAAGAAGGAGTTCGAAAACAAGGACCCGGACTCTTTGAGTGATCAGGATATTCGCCAGCTGCTGGAAATGGGTAGCATTGGCGGAGAGGGGTTTCCGGAAGCCATGGCGGATATCAGTGAAATGCTGAATGCGCTGCCGGCCAAACTGAGAGAGAGACTTCTGATCGAGTATACCAACGGTATTTTTTAAAGTCCCATTCGGATTTTCAACCGCTTCAGGAGGAACACCCCATGCACAGCCCTTTCCCCTTTGAGCCACTGCTGGTTTTTGGATTCCTGTCCATCATGCTTCTGTCCGGTACCGTCTTAAGGGCCAGGGTACCGTTTATCCAGAGATACCTTTTTCCCAGCTGTCTCCTCGGCGGGGTGCTGGGTATTATCCTGGTAAACCTGGACCTGGTGACGGTTTCGTCAAACCAGTTGGAAACCTTTGCATATCATTTCTTCAATCTATCCTTTATCTCAGTTGGACTGACCCGAGATTCCAATACGCAACAAACGGATGCAGACAAAGGGAAGTTTTTAAAGGGAACGCTGTGGATGGCGTTAACCCAGGGAATTACTTTTCCGCTGCAGGCGCTGATCGGCGGGGTTTTTGTGCTCGTCGCCGGTCTGTTTGGGATGAACCTGTACAAAACATTCGGGTTTCTGGCCCCCCTGGGATTCAATGAAGGTCCCGGACAGGCACTCTCTTTCGGAAAAGTCTGGGAGGGGGTCGGCTTCGCTCATGCAGCGACCATCGGGTTGACATTCGCCGCCGTGGGTTTTATTTTCGCTTTTTTCGTCGGGGTCCCGCTGTCCAACTGGGGTATCCGGAAAGGACTGACCAGGGACGGGATCAAAGAGCTGCCGCGGGAATTTATTACAGGGGTGATTCCCAAATCTCAGACCGGGGAATCCGCCGGAAATCTGAAGCTTCATTCCAGCAATATTGATTCAATGGCATTTCAGGCCGCCATCGTGGGATTGGTCTATGTCCTGGCCTATTTTCTGGTCGACGGCATCGGGATGTTGTTTGGTGAGGAAATCGCGAAAATGCTCTGGGGCTTTTTCTTTTTCTTCGGCTTGGCAATTGCTGTCCTGGTGCGGCGAATCATGGACCTGTTCAGTATCGGTTATCTGGTGGACAGTGGTATTCAGAAACGGATCACCGGCTGGTCGGTGGACTATCTGATTGTAGCGACGGTTCCGGCGATACAGATAGCTGTTGTCTGGGATTATATTCTGCCGATTACATTCATCTCATTGATCAATGGCCTATTGACAACGCTGGTGGTGCTTTTTCTGGGCCGCCGACTGATTTCGGAAAACCTGGAGCGGATCGTTGCCATTTATGGCACCGTTACGGGGACAATTTCCTGTGGTCTGCTGCTGCTTCGGATCGTTGATCCCGAGTTTAAAACGTCGGTGGCGATTGAACTGGCCATGATGAATATATTTGTGCTGCCGATTCTTTTTCCTTGTCTTTTACTGGTGAATGCCCCTGTATTGTGGGGGTGGAGTCTCGAACTCACCCTGCTGGCGTTTGTCGGGATGATCCTGATTTCATTTACCCTGATGAAATTGCTCAAGCTGATTGACAGGCCTCGCTTCTAAGCGGGTTTTAGAACATGATATTCATCCGGGTGGATGTCTGCATCATGAATCTTACGTTTAAGTTTGATGCACGGGACTTCCTCGAATTGCTGGTTGGCCGTCATTGCCAAATGAACTACCCTGCCGCAAGTGAGAAACGAAACTTGCCGCTTCGAAGGGGGTATCACGCGTCATTCCGTAAAGCCGGCATCCAGGAGCCTATTTACTGGATCCCGGATCGGTGTCCGGGATGACCGGACACCGCAAGCGGCAGGGTATTATATCCATGTTGCTTAATAAAATGACCCCCCCCCAAAAAAAAAGCGATATGGTTAGAATGGATTCCGTGCTTTGATTCTCGATGAGGGGGACATCATCCAGGTGAACCCTGTTTTTCATGGCGCATCACAGCCTGTTTTTTTGGAGGCGTGTGGGAAGCGTGTGATTGGTGATTGCGTTTATATTCAAGCATGGGTAAATTCAGACAGGAGTCGCGGTCGCAGCAAAGAACGCTTCCCGTGAAGACGGCCATGCGCGACCGTCGAGAATGAGTTCAATGACATATAGGTCTTCACGTCTATGGTGGAACCTGAATAGCTTTCCAACGGGCCTACAGCCCGCCTCAATTCTCAAGCAACAACCGAAAAATGACCGGTTGTTGCTTAAAAGATACGTTTCCCCCAGCATTGGGGCAGGGGGTTGAAGAAATCAAGCCAGAGGCAGACATGAATGCTTTATGATCACTGAGATAAAGCAGTTTTATCCATCTGCAGCTTTCAAGGTTTAACAGGAGCCGGTTATGTATTTTCCAGTTGCAGATATCACCCTGAGCCCATGGATACCACTGGTGGTGGCGTTTGGGATCTCGTTTTTTACCTCCATGGCTGGCATCTCCGGCGCATTTCTGATCCTGCCATTTCAGATGAGTGTTCTTGGGTTTGGTACGCCGGCCGTGAGTTCGACCAATCAACTGTATAATATCATTGCCATTCCGAGTGGTGTCTATCGCTATCTCAAGGAAGGACGGATGGTTTGGCCGCTGACCTGGGTTGTCATTATGGGCACGCTGCCGGGGGTCATGCTGGGGGCTGTGATACGGATTCGATACCTGCCGGATCCCAGAAACTTCAAAATGTTTGCCGGTCTCGTTCTTCTGTACATCGGCGGGAAGTTGCTCAAAGACCTGCTGACAAAACGGAATAACCAAAAACCATCTGCAGAACAGGATTTTCAGAAATTCATCCTGCGGAAAAAGGGGGCGCTTGCATCCCATGACGCATCTGGACTGGATAAGCAGCCTGTTGTTACGGTGAAGGCGTTCACCCTTTCCCGAATCCGGTATGAATTTTTTGACCAGGAATTTGATATCAGCGTTCCAGGGGTGATGATCCTGAGTCTGGTGGTCGGTATTATCGGTGGGGTATACGGTATTGGCGGCGGTTCCATCATCGCCCCGTTTTTTGTAGCCATCTATGGTCTGCCGATCTATACAATCGCCGGGGCGGCTTTGATGGGCACGTTTGTGACATCTGTGGCGGGTGTGCTGTTTTATCTGTTTCTGGTACCATTTTATCCCGAGCTGGTCATTGGACCTGACTGGGGATTGGGATTGCTCTTTGGCCTGGGTGGCTTCATAGGCATGTATTCCGGCGCTTTCGTCCAGAAATTTGCGCCCGCCAGGGGAATCAAATGGCTGATGGTCATTTGTATCCTGTTTATAGCGGGTAGCTATATTCTCTCTTTCTTCGGGTAGGTGATGTAACCGCATCAGCAGCGGCACAAAGAACCGTGGCGAACAGGTTGATCCGGACGGCTGTCCGGTTCGGGGGGGCAGTCATGACTGAAGCGGTCTTACAGCACAGAAACGGCATTATGGGAGATGCGGACAGAAACAGAGCTTCCAATCATGGGCATGTGTGTGTGGTACTGTTCCGGTGTCAGCATGAGGACCAGCTGTATTTCAGATTCCAGAACCAGGCGGATGCTGTTCTTGCCCTGGCTGATCTGGGTCACTTTCCCCTGCAGCAGATTGCCCGGGGCGTGTGGAGCCCCGTTCTTCAACAATTCGATCCGCCATGGATCCAGCAATATCCGCTTCTTGAAGCCGATATCCATTGGCAGACGCAGTGTGACCGTATCGTTGAGGGAAAAAAGGGTATCCTGACCTTCCTGGCCAACCGTTTTGACAGAGAACATGTTTTCATAGGCGCCATTGAACAATTTTCCGTGATCCAGAAAGAGGGTTCGATGGGCCAGAGCCGTTGTCTGAAACCGGTCATGAGAGCTGAGGATGATGCTGATCCCTTTTTCTTCGTTGATCTGTTTGAGCAGTTTGATGATGGCTTGCTGGCTTTCCAGATCCACACTGGAGGTGGGTTCGTCACAGATAATCACACGGGGCGAAAGAGCCAGGGCTCTTGCCAGGACGACCCGCTGGGTTTCCCCTCCGGAGAGCTTATGGGCCTGGGCCGCGATCATGTGTCTCATACCGACCAGCTCCAGGGATTCATCGATGATTCGTCGTCGTTCGCCAGAAGAAAATCCACGGATCTTGAGCCCAAACGCCATATTCTTATAGACTGTGGTGGTAAACATCACCGGACGCTGGCTGACAACAACGACCTGCCGGCGGAGCTGTTGCAGGTGTCTTCTGGAAAAATCGACAGCTGTCCCCTCAAACGTGATTTGTCCCGTCGCGGGGGCTTCCAGAAACCCCAGGATGTTCATCAAGGTTGTTTTTCCGGCACCATTGGGCCCCAGCAGGCCATGGATCAACCCCTGTTCAATCACCAGTTCGTCTATATTCAGTACCGTGCGGCTGCCGAAAACCTGGCTGATCTGTTTCAGCTGATACAGGATCATTCCTTCCCCCTTCCCTGAACGAAATGGAACAGGATATTGATGCTGAAGCTGAGTGAAATCAAAATGATACCCAGGGCAATGGCCAGCACGAACTCCCCCTTGTCATATTCCAGGGCCATGGCGGTGGTGATGGTGCGGGTAAAGCCCTTGGCATTTCCTCCCAGCATCATGCTGATCCCGACTTCTGAGATTACCCGGCCGAAGGCGGCGATGACTGCTGCGGCGATACCGAAGCGTGCCTCCCTGAAGATCACGGCTGCGGTCTGCCAGCCATTGGCGCCCAAGGTCATGGCCGTTTTGCGATACCCCTGATCAATCTGACTGATGGACGAAATGGTGAAGGTTGCAACGACGGGAAAGATCAGGATTGTCTGGCCAATGACGATTGCCTCCTGGGTGTAGAGCAGATCGAAAACCCCGAGGATAGCTCGTCTGGATATAAATGCGTAAACAAAAAGACCGATCGCGACAGTCGGGAATGCCAGCATGGTGTTCAGGCAGGTGATCAGTAATCGTTTGCCCCTGAAGGTGTTGAAACTGACTAGAAATCCGAAGGGAATTCCGAAACAGGCAGACAGAAGGGTGGATCCAGCGCTGACTTTGAGAGAGACTGTCACGATCTCCACCAATTCCCGGTCCATTGACCAGACCAGGTCCAGCGCTGATAACAAACTGTCTGTAAAAAAGCCCATTTCTTAGACGTTGAGGTTGAATCGGAAATTCAGGTAGTTGCCGCTACTGTATCGCATCCGGATAAAACAGCTGCTTTCCTTCAAGCCGGTAATCGGCGATCATTTTCTGGGCTTTGGGGGATACAATCCATTCTGCATATTGTCTGGCCAGATCGAACTTGGTATGGGGATGCTTTTTGGGATTCACCGGAATCACTCCGTAGGGATTATACAGCAGTTGATCGCCCTCACAGAGCACCTCAAGGTCGATACCCTGTTTTCTGCCAAATTTGTATTTGATATAGGTACCCCTGTCGGACAGCGTGTAAGCCTGTTTTTCATCAGCAAAGGTCAGCACCTTTCCCATTCCCTGTCCTAGAGAATAGTACCAATCCCCTGAGGGTTGCGTAAAGCTGATTGTTGTCTTTTTCCCTTTTTTGGTGATAACAGACTGCACTTTTTTCATTTCAAGACCGGCCTGTTTCCATAAAGCCTGTTCCTTGGTATGGGTCCCGCTATCATCTCCCCTTGAAATAAAAAGGGATCCGGAGGTGGCAATTTTCTTCAGGGCTGCCGAGGCGTCACTGGTGCCCCTGATCCCGGCTTTGTCCTGTGAAGAGCCCAGGATAACAAAATCATTGTGCATGACGGCGTATCTTTTGGTGCCGTATCCTTTTTGAACGAAGTCCAGTTCCCGTTCTTTGGCATGAACAAAGATGACATCCACGTTCCCGTCCATCCCGTCGCGAATGGCGGCACCTGTCCCTTTGGCGATCACCTTCACCCGAATTCCCGTGTCTTTCTCGAATTCCGGCAGGAGGATATCCAGCAGGCCTGATGCCTGGGTACTGGTCGTGGTGGACATGGACAGGACCGGTTTATCTGCGGCCATCAATAAAAAAGGGAGCAGTATCAGCCCCGTCAGCATACAAATGACAATTTTCCAGCTTCTCTTCATATGTCACTCCTGGTCTTTTAGTGTTAAAATGAAGTCTAAATCTTAAGTAACGGATCAGAATTACTATAATAGGTGAATTCCGACAACCACAAAATATAAAAAATCATCGCAGGTAACTTTTAAGCAACAACCAGTTATTTTTCGGCTGTTGTTTGTGGATTGGGGCGGGCTGTAGGCCCGCTGGAAGCTATTCACCTGGTTACGCCCCAAAGGTATTGTGTTTCAAGAAACGCATGAATCCTCCTGGAGCTCCTGGAAGCCATCCATGGCTTCCAAGGTTCTTCAAACACAATACCTTCGGGGCTGAGCGGAAATTGAACTGAATAGATACCATCGCAGATGGAAAATGGGTTGTCCGTCGATATCGGTCAGACAATATCGCAACCGGCTGTACTTGATCCAGCAGTTCGGAGGGGGTTGCAGGAAAGGAAGGTCCTGGCAGATGGGGCGTGACCGCTGAAAATAAGCGCCATGGAACCCTGAATATCCGGAATTCACGCAGTTGAGCACGTTATTCGTTCTTTTCCAGATTCTGATCCATCCTCAGGGGCAGATTTGACATTTCCCTGACCCTGTCCAGCAGTTGATTGAACATTGTGTCTTCGTCTTCTATTGTCATCGTAATCGCTTCAGCGGAACATTGAGAAATACAAATCCCACATCCGATGCAGGTATCTTGAATCACAGCAGAATTGTCCTCAATGGCGATGGCCGACATGAAGCATGTTTCCACACAGGTTTCGCACTGCGTGCACTTTTGGATGTCAACCTGGACAGAAAGTCCTGGCAGTTTCTTGTAGGTTCTACCAAGGGAGGGACCTCGATGTTTCATATGGGATCGATAAATACACTGGTCGTCGTCGCAAAAGCACATGAACAGGAGTTGGCTGAATCTTGTCAGCTGAAATGCCAGGGCATCAATCCAGACGTGTGCGATGTTGGCAACCAATCCCTCAGCGGCAGCTTTTTGTACATGATCTACTGCCTGATCCGCACTGATCCGGCGTCCGTGGCTAGGATGAATGCGGGCAATCGCAGGACCCAATGCCAGACAACCGATATGCAGCCGGGAACTCGCTCTGTTTTTAACACCGGCACAATGACACTCATCCATCAAAAATATATCATCGATTTCAGCCAGCAGCCGCTCAACGAGTTTCATCGGTAGAGCGACGCTATCAGGTGATTCGACGTTTACATGAATAGGGATTGAAGTCAGTTCATTACAGGGGTGTTTGAAAAACGGATAGATGATCCATTTCAGTACAGGCACATTGCTGAGGGTTTTCCCGTATTTAATGAGTGGCCATGACAGTCTTAACTCCAAACGGACCAGTTTGAGACCGGGACCGTACTTGAATCGTTTCCACATAGGCGGTTCACCGATGAGCGAAAGACAGGCAGTTGGAAAGGTTCCGGCAATGGTCCAGGGTTATGGGTCAATTATCCCCCTTTTGACCGGTACCCACCAGGTAAACCCGTAAAGCAGGGTTTTCGCGATAACGGTTTGAAGACTGGGATTGTTCTTGTTCCTGATCTTCAGGGACACAGGAAGTTCAGCGATATGAATGAGTAACAGGCAGATAAAAAAGCCCCAGGCCTTTAAATGACTTTCAGGGAAAAGAAGGTATCCGGCCACGAGCGAAATAACCCAAAGCCCAAGGGCTCCGGTCATCAACAACCGCCAGGTAATTTTTGAATTCATGGTTTCAATGTTCTACGGGGTTGAATGGATATTCAAAATTGATTCTGTTCCTGATCCGGTCCTGTAATTCTGCGATGGCTTCATCCACATCCACGATCAGGGGGAAAATCGCCTTTTCAGGACAGCCGGACACACAAAGTCCACATCCCTTGCACAGGTTGTTGTCCCGGACGATTCTTCCCTCCTCAAGGGTCAGCGCTCCCATGAAACAGGTATCCATGCAAGTTTCGCAAAGGGTACATTTCTGATGATCCGTGTGAATTTCAAGACCTTTCAACCGGACGATTCTGCCAGCGACATCATCGGGGAGATACCTGCCCGAGTTGAGTACGGTACAACAGCATCGACAGCAGAAACAGACGGCCAGAAGTCTACCTCTATCCCTGACTCCCCAGATCAGGTTATCGACTTTTACTCTACCGATCATTGGTACCAGGCCATCGGCAACACAGGTTCGCATGTGCGCGATGGCCTCCTCTTTACTGACGTGGGTGGCGATGCGCGGATCGATCTCCTCTGTCCCGGCACCCAGTTGAATGCAACCGGCTTCGATGGAATGGGTGTTACATTGACGTTCATCTCTGCAGGTACAGCGCTTAATAATGACACGGTGTGCAGAACGGTGAATCAATTCTTCGAGCACCAATGAGGGCAGGTATGAGCTGTCTACACCTGAAATCTCTGCATTGATGGGAATATGGGTGACATTGAAATTTCTTTCAGACATCAGGGGTAAGGCTATTTTTGCAATCAGCCCGCCGATAACGGGCCATTGTGTTGCCATAGCACTTTTCCAGGTGATGGGCCATATTCTGGCGAGCACATGAAGCCACCATTCCGGTCTTCTTGACATGTCAACCCCAGCAAAGGTGAGCAGTGGAGAGGTTTTTCCAACACCTAACAGCGATCTGAAAGATAGTGTCAGCGATTCTGGAGGGGTAACCATTCGGTCAACAGGTTTTCCCCTTTATTCAGTTTTGCCTGGATCGTAAATGAGTCGGTCGTTGCTGTCCAGCTTGAGGCAACCGCTCAAATTCCAGATTTCAATGGCCGCTTCGATCAGTTTCAGCTCGTTTTCATGGATAAAGTTGTCCGCATTGACCAGATCGATATACAGGTTGAGCAGCCGGCACAGCTGGCTGACCTCCTCATTAAAGAACGGGATCAGGGCTTTGAGCGAGGTCCGGTACTGCTCTGTCTGGGCCTCGTGACTTTTCAGCTTGATGTAACGCTGGATGGTGGGGATGAAGATGGCGTTAAATCGATCGTCGCTGATATCCGGCAGCATGGTTCTAAACGTCTCCCGAATCACCACCTTCTCGCTGTCGTCAATATCCCTGTCTGAAAAGGCGATCGCAATAAGGGTGAAAAGCAGTTCATTTTCCCCGGTCCAGGGGATTTCACTGGCCGGGTTAGTTTTCCTGATGGATATTTTCCGTTGCAGCTCTTCCAGTTTCGCCATATCGGCATCGTTCAGAAAACCGTCCTGCTTCTGCCGCTTGATCAGGAAGCTTTCCACTTCCATGGACAGATACTGGGAGTCCGTTTCCAGTTTTCGCAGCCGTTTTTTGATCTGTTCATTCATCATATCCTTGAATGGCTGGATCTGGTTTTTCTCAGGAGCAAAGTAGATATTCATGTTCCCGCGATCCGTGTCTTCCCAGAAAGTGGGGCCAAAGATACTCAGTAGGAAGCACTGGCCATCGATAATGGCCTTGAACTCCTTTTCATCAAAAAAACTGAGATCATCCAGGTAATCCTCAATGATGATTTCTGCAAAATCATCCATTCCCTGGTCCAGGTAGTAGAGCGCCAGGCCGATCTGAATCCTGCGGGTGCCGTTGTTGCCACCCAGCGTGGTTTTGTCCACGTCGTCCTTTGAAAAATTTGGTGGTTGATCCAGATCCAGGACGATCTTGAGCAGATGCAGCTGATCCTCTCGTTTCCATTCCTGCTCCCGGACCAGTATCTGGCATTTCTTCAACTCAAAGGTCAGGGTGTCGACAATAAAATAGAGCGCAGGGTTGGTTTTGGCGTTCTTATAGATTTCGTTGCTGTAAAACTTGATCCGGTCATAACACACTTTGGTCTCATTCTCTTTACCGGCGCGGATATAGGCCTGGATCATATTGGAGAAGTGAAAGGCCAGGTTATAGAGATTGCGGGGTTCATTGTTGCGGATGGCATGCTTGATAGCGAACCGGAACAGCGTATTAAACCGGATATCGATATGGTTCTGGATCTGGGGATTATTGGCCCTGATGCAGGTGGTGCCGATGTCAACCAGCTCTGCCGGGATCAGGGAGGCGATATCGTAGCGGTTGTTCTCGATCATGTTGATGTAGGAATTTCCCAGCAGCCGGAACACCTTGACCTCAAAGAAACTGGCACTGTCCTGCATCTCGCGGTATTGCTGTTCCGTATAGGTCCGGTAGGTGGCGTTTCTGCTGATCACTTTTGTCAGTTGGAAAAACCGGGTATTGAATCGTTCCTTGTTCTGAATATATTGATGGCTGATCCGTCCGATCTGTCTGATAATGTCTGACTGGGTCTCCTTGAACTGGACAAAACTGAGGAGATCATCCAGCTGGTCCAGGGAGTCCAGGAGTTTCTGCTGGTAATCCTCCACAATTACCTCCCTTTCCATCGCACCATGGATGGTCTTGTTGGTCATTTTTTTGATATCCTTGATGATCATGGCGGAAATGGTACTGACCACATTGCTGGTCTTGGAGTAGATCAGGATATAAAAGATGTACGGCAGCGCCAGCACATAGGAGAGGGTCAGGAATCCGTAGGTATTCAGGATGACGCTGGAGTTTCGATCCATCGGCTTGCCATAGAACATGATGACAAATGCGTGGAGTGAAGCAAGGACAATAAACCAGATAAACAGCAGGCTGGTCCAGTCCGTCATGTAAAGATCGATCAGGCGGGGGGTGGATTCAGCCGCGATGGCGATAACGATGATCAATGTCCCCAGCACCATCGCCAGGACACCCGCCCAGATTTCAGGGGCAAAATCGAGATTCACCATCTGGTGATAGGACAGGGCAATGCCAAACTGTCTGTTCAGAAAATCGATGGTGGGGTTATAGAGTCGGTAAAACAGCCAATCGGTGCCCAGAATGAAGACCGCAACCAACAGAAAAGAGACCGTGCGGCGGAATCTGGAAATCAGATTCAATGTCGATACCTGGATATAGTACGGATTCATTTTGTATTCGATTTGGAGATGGGTTGCTGCTGAAAGCCATGGAAGCTGAAACGTCGGATTCGACATCAATCATAAATCAATTTGCTCTTTTTTCAAATACCGAATTGCATATTCATTAATCAATCCGGAGTCAAGCAGGAGCTCAACAATATCCCGGTCAATATGATTTTCTTTGATCAATGATTTCAGTATCTTTATTGCCTCTGAAACCGACATCGGCTTCTTATACGGGCGATCAGGGGCCGACAGTGCTTCAAATATATCTGAAACAGCCATGATCCGGGACTGCAGATTTATTTCCGCTGCGCCATACTTCATGGGATATCCTGTTCCGTCCAGTCTTTCATGGTGGGCACCTGCAATTCTGGGAACATTCTTGAGTTTTCTTGGCCAGGGCAGACTTTCGAGAATTTTGATCGTCATTTCAGCATGACTTTCCATGATGTCCCGTTCATCCTTCGTCAGCGTTCCTTTGCGGATGGACAGGTTTTCGACCTCATTATCGGTCAGGTACCGGGTGATTCTCTGGCCGAACTGGAAGGTCTTGGCAGCAATCTGGTTCAGACGGGCGATTTTCGCCTCGGACATTTCTTCACCACCATGATTGATTTTTTCAAGAAAAGCGAATTCGTCGGCGAGTTCGGAAAGTTCAGTCTGACACTGCTGATCGATCTGCTCAATTTTATGGTGGTCTGCCTTCTTCTGTTTGAGCCGGGCCTTCTCCTGTTCTGCCGCCAGCTGTTTTGAAAGAGAAATCGTTTCCCAGCGGGTTTTGATAAGCTCGATGCGATTGAAGATCCCTTCGAGTTTCATGGATTTGTCAACGATGTGGTTGGAGGTGGTTATCTTACCGGTATCGTGCATCCAGGCCGCGATGCGCAACTCCTCCATTTCATCCTGGCTGAAACAAGTTTCGGAAAAAGGGCCCTTTTTTGTCTGATTGATTTTCTCCGCAATTTTCATGGTCAGTTCAGTTACCCGCTGGATATGGCCACCAGTATAGTTTGATTTTTTTTCGATAGCCGTGGCGATCGCCTTGATAAAGGATTCAAACAGATCCTTCAGGTTCTTGATTAGATTCTGCTGGGTCAGCATCACCGCAGCCTGGCTTGCCAGGGCCTCCGTCAGGTCCATGACGTCAGAACTGAAAGGAATAGACTCGCCTTCGGTGTTCTTGGAATTGATCAACTGCAACACACCGATCATTTCATTTTCATGATCGCACATGGGTACCACGAGCATGGATTGGCTCCGATACCCTGTTATTTTGTCAAATGTCTTGGTTCCTTCAAAATTAAATCCCTCTTCCTTATATGCGTCTGATATATTGACGGTTTTGTTGGTCAGCGCCACAAAAGCTGAAACATTGGAATGGTTTGGCTGCTCATTAGTATAGAGGAGCACATTGGGCAGGGTGACCTTCTGGTTGGATGTGCCCCCCATGTAGGTGTTCAATGTATCATTGTGCAGGACGTAAAAAGCCAGTTCCCGTCGGTCCTCTGTCAGCAGGTAAAGGGTTCCGGCATCTGCCCGGGTGAAGCGTCTGGCCTGGGAGAGGATTAACTCCAGGATATGCGACAGGTTGCGCTCCGCGGACATCGCCTTGCCGATCTCCGCCAGATCGCTGATGTTCCGGGCCTGCTCCTCGGTAAACGTGCGTAGTTCATGCACGATACTCGCAATCAGTCTGTCAATCGGTGGATGATCACTGTAACGGCGTTTCGGGTGAAATGTCTTGCCTTTTTGATTCATTTTTTGTCTGTGCTGATTCAAATCGGTTCCAGGAAACTCATTCTCACGGTTAATTCTATTTGAAAGCGGCTGGGGATTCCCCGCCATTACCGGTCGCAAACGGCAGCCAAACGGTAGCAATGCTGGTGATTAGCGTAAATTTCTGTCATTTCATTTTATTAAACGGCATGATTCAGAAATTACTATAGACCCTTTAAAGCCACGTCCCTTCTATAATGCTTTTTGACTTGCAATGTCAACTAGCCGGGATAACAACACGATATCATATCGGCAGAAAGATCGAAACAGGCCATTTGGATTCCGGCATCAACCGACGGGTGATTAAGGCGATGAATCATTGCAGTCGGTATCCAGAACCAGATTCACCTGCCGGGAAGCCAAGAGTCCGGTTATGGGCACTGATATGATCCCAGGATACGGGATGGAGGGATTTGCTGAATGCTGAAGGGGAACAGCGGCTGCCGGACGCAACAGACCGATACAACCACTGTTCAGAATATTGAGGAGCCGAAAAGGGTTCTGGTTTTTATCCGTTAACTGTTTAGGTGATATCCACGGCCAGAATACCGGCGTCGATACCTTCCTGTCCTTCGGTGATATTGACGGTGGCAACCGTGCCATCACTGGTGGCGGCGTGTTCAACCTCGGTTTTCATGACTTCCAGAATAAACAATGTATCCCCCGCTTTGACCACATCTCCGGGTTTGACCAATACCTTCCAAACATTCCCTGGAACCTGGGTTAATACCTGTTCTGCCATTCTATTCTCCCTGTTTGTTAAATAATACTGGATTCGCTGCAAAGTTGCCTGATTTTGATGGAGGCCTCACTGGCCGCATCCACGCTGATCACGTTGAAATGATAAATCTCTCCGGGTTTTGACTGTCCCAACTTCCAGAAAGAGGAGGAGGGGACCGTATAGGGATTGATAAAGCCGCCCATACTGGGACCATCGTTTACCAGAATAATGGGGGTCTGTCCGGCCAGATTGATTGCACCCACCGGATATCCCTGATCAATAATATTGGAAGGTTCCGAGCCGTGTTCAGGGGATTTGTTGTGCGCCTTGTCGGTAAAGGTCCAGTCAGGGCCGTCGAGACGGAAACCGGTGCGGTCACTTTTGGCTGAGAGTTTCCAGTCACTGGTCAGGAATCGCTTGTGTCCTTCCGCGTCGATCCAGTCGTCGTTCGGACCAGCCACAACGTCGATCATCCAGGTTTTATCCGTGGAAATAACCGGTTTGCAGTCCTCCTTGACCTTGCGGCCGGGTTTGCCCTGGCCGGTTCCCAGCGGTATGGTCTGTCCTTTCTTGATCGCGTTGCCTTCCATACCACCCACGCCGGCTTTGTGAAAGGTGGAGCGGGAATCGAGCCACGGTGTGGTTTTGATTCCACCGGCAAAGGCAATATAGCTGCGAGCCCCTGTGGTGGCAAATGAAAGCTGAAGCACCTGGCCCTGTTTTACAGCGACACTTTCCCACATGGGGATGGGGTTGTTGTCGAGTTTGGGATTCATATTGGCGCCGGTTACGGCGATGACACTATCCACGCCGAATTTAAGGGTGGGGCCATTGAATTGGCATTCGAAACCGGCATCCCCCGGTTCGTTGCCTACCAGAATATTGGCAAGCCTGAAGGACCAGCTGTCCATAGGGCCGGACGGTGGAAATCCTTGATTCCAATATCCGATGCGACCAGGATAATCCTGCACTGACGTTTCGAGTCCGGGTTGAATTACTTCTAACATTGATTGTCCCTCCTAGAGCTTTTGATTTTTATCAAATGTTGTGAGCCACTGTTTATAATTTCCAACCGAGAATTTCTGGTACTCTACAACGTTAAATACATAGGTCCCATCCTTAACCTGCTGTTCCACATACTCAAACTCCTCAACACTGCAGGGGACGAATTTCACACGGTCCCCCGGTTGAAAGAGGCAGATGCTGTTTTCAAACTGGGGAAAACGTCGTTCTGTGTCCCAGATCGGAACCGGGATACGTCCGAAAATCTGATATCCACCGGGTGTAGCAACCGGATAGATCGCGGTGGATGCGCCACCCATACCCACGGTACCCTGTGGTGTCCAGGTGCGGGGAGGATTGTATTTGGGCGCGGTGATCATGCATCTCGGATCCAGAGGCATCATAAAGGGCAGTCCCGGCCAGAAGCCCAGAGCAGCAACCCAGTATTCAGTTCGGGAATGAACCCGCACAAAATCGTGTTCATCGGCCAGTCCGTTCAATTCTGCGATAAAAATCGGATCCCAGACCTTTTTGGTGATTTTTTCGCAGTAGTCTTCAACACATGCCTTTGTCCACGGATCCAGATAGACTGTCGGAAAATAGAAAAGCCGGCTGTTCAGTTCGATATCGTCTGATGGCCCCAGTGATCCGATCATCTCTTTCATCAGGGCCTTCAGGTTGTCAAAGCGGATGACTTCCGGATCATAGTGGATCAGCATGGATGCAAAACAGGGGGCTGTTTCCACAATCCCCTTGGTTTTATTCTCTTCAACCGCTGCAGCAAGACCCTGTCCCATGAAATTAAGTTCCAGATTCATCTCATCACCGAACTCAATCAGCATGTACCGGTCTCCACCCGGTAGAAATTTTGGTTCGTTATAAATCATGTGTCCTCTAAATTGGTTATGAGTTGCCAATCAAACTTGACTTGTGCTGGTCAATGAAACTGGTATGGATATCCTGAGCACGATAGGCCTCATGATCCAGTACCTTGATTAAAAAATCAATATTGGTTTTAACACCTTCGACCTTGAATGTTTTGAGTGCCTCTACCATCCTGTCTACCATCATTTTGCGATCAGGGCCGACGGTGATCAGTTTGGCGATCATGGGATCATAAAAATAGGTGATCTCATCACCCTCCCGAAAACCGCAATCGATACGGGTGTTTTCGTCCTCCTGCGGCAATTCAAATCGGGTCAGTTTTCCCGGTGAGGGCACAAAATTAATGTCGGGGTTTTCAGCATAAATCCGGCACTCCAGGGAAAAATTCTCGTGTTTAATCTGATCCTGCTCGATGTCTGCCATTGTGCCCCGGGCAAAATCGAGCTGCATACCGACCAGATCCCTTCCGGTGCACATCTCTGTGATCGGATGTTCGACCTGGATTCGGGTATTCATCTCCAGGAAGTAGTATTCGAATGTATCCGCATCCATGATGAATTCAACCGTTCCTGCACCTTCGTAATTGACTGCAATGGTCAGGTCTACGGCATCACTGGCGATTTGCTTTCGGACATCATCCGGCAGTTTGACTGCCGGTGTTTCTTCGATAATCTTCTGGAATCGTCGTTGAATGGAGCAATCCCTTTCATACAGGTGAACGGCTTTGCCATTTCCTAAACCAAACACCTGAACTTCAATATGTCTGGCTTTGGGGATCAGCTTTTCCAGATAGACCGTACCATCTCCGAAGGCTTTTTCAGCCAGTTCCTGGGTAACGGTAACTGTTTCCAGCAGCTTATCCGCTTGATTCACCTGGCGCATGCCAATACCGCCGCCACCGGCCGATGCTTTGACCAGCAAGGGATATCCGATCTTCTCTGCCTGTTCGACCAGACCATCCAGCTGACCGATGAGAAAGCGCTCACTGCCGGGCACAACCGGAACCCCCGCTTGAATGGCGAGCTGCCGTGCCCGCTGTTTGTCTCCCATTGCAGAAATGCTGGCCGGGGTGGGACCAATCCAGATAAAACCGGCCGCAATGACCCTTTCAGCGAAATCGGCGTTTTCGGCCAGAAAACCATATCCCGGATGAATCGCATCCACCTGGGCCTTCTGGGCAGCTGCCAGAATGTTCTCTATTACCAGATAGCTTTTTTTGGCATGTCCGGGACCAATATGGATGGCTTCATCTGCCATGAGGACATGTTGGGCGTCTTTGTCGGCATCGGAATAAACCACCACTGTTTTCAGACCGAGTTTTTGACAGCTTTTAATGATCCGACAGGTAATCTCACCTCGATTTGCAATTAAGACTTTTTTCATGGGCTACAACTTTTCCAGTAGGGGTTTTAATTTTGTCGCCAGTTCAACCGCATTGGGCGTGTCGGAATGGACACAGATGGTATCACATTTGATCTTCAGGTCCTTGCCATTGACCGAAAAAACCCGCCCTTCCCTGATGGCGCGCTCTACTTTGGCCAGGGTTTTGGCAATATCCACCGGTGTATGTTCCCGGGTAATGATCAATCCGCCTTCATCACTGTAGTCAAGGTCTGCATAAAATTCGGCCAGGAACTCAATTCCCCTTTTTGCGGCAATCTCTTCATGCAGGGTGTCCGCCATACCATAAAGCGGAACCTTAAACAGTTCCGCCACATCACAGACGGCATGGGTGATCTCTGGCATGCGGGCCGCCATGCCATAGAGCGAACCATGGGGTTTGATATGGGACAGTGACATGCCTGCGACATCCAGAAACCCCTTGAGCGCGCTGACCTGGTAAATCAAATGCGCCTTCAGTTCAGCCGGGTCCATTTTCATCTCTCGTCTGCCAAATCCCTGCAGATCCGGCAGAGAGGGATGGGCGCCCACTGACACGCCATTTTCTTTGGCGTTGCTGACGGTATTCTGCATGACAACTGGATCGGATGCGTGAAACCCGCAAGCGACATTAGCTGCATCGATATACGCCATTAAGGCTTCATCATCTCCCAGTTTATAAATACCAAAGCTCTCGCCCATATCACAATTTATTTTTACTGCCATTCCAATTTCTCCTCTTAGTTACCACGTCAGGTTTAATCCTGTGACTTTGCGATCAGATACTGTCTGAGCTGATCCGTGATGACCGCAAATATTAACAGCAGACCGATGACAACAGTCTGCAGATAGGATTCAATCTTGGCCAGATTCATCCCGTTTTGAAGCAGCCCGATAAAAAAGGCGCCTAAAATTACATTATCAATTCGTCCAACACCGCCCCTGAGACTGACACCGCCGATCACGCACGCTGCAATGGATTCCAGTGGCATGGAGGCTCCGATGTTCGCCTCTCCGGTTTCCAGCCTGGCGGTCAGCAGCAGACCGCTGATCGTAGCCAGACCGCTGCAGAACAGGTAAGCCAGAAACAGGTTCCACCGGGTATTGATGCCGGAAAGGGATGAGGCCTTGATGTTGCCGCCAATCGCATAAAAATATCGACCAATTCGCGTACGGTTCAACAGGATAAACATGATAACCGCCAGGAGCGCTGTGATGCAGACCGGGGTGGGTACCCCCAGAAACATACCGAATCCAAAAATATTGCTGAATTGTTCGGGCATGCCATAAACCGGGATGCCACCGGTCAGATAGAGTGCAATTCCGAAACCGACGGAGGCCATGCCCAGTGTCATCATGAAGGGATTCACGTTAAAGACGGACACCCCGATTCCGTTGATGGCCCCAATGGTCAACCCGGCCAGGAGACCGGCCAGCAAACCGATAACAATTGCCAGAACAACGGCACCGGGAAACATGGAACTTGCAGCAGCCATCGCCATGGCACCGACAACGGATGAGACCGCAATGATGGTCCCCACGGAAAGATCAAACCCACCGGTCAGCAACGCCAGCATCTGGCCCATGCTGACGATGATCAGGTAAGTGGACTGTCGGGTGACATTCAGAATATTGCGGACGGACAAAAAGTTGCTGGACAGGCTGGTAAAGATGATCGCTGCCAGAATAATCAGAAACGGCAGCACCCCCATTCTGATAAACGACCTTCTCAACAGGGTCATAATAAATTTGTTGATTTTGGGAACGATGGTTTCACTCATGGCTATGCAGCATCCTGTTCAAAGAAGTTAAGGAGAACGTTTTTTTCCGTAATGTCATCACCCTGCAGTTCTGCCTGGATTTTACCCCGGTAGAAGACATAGGCACGATTGGTGAGGTGAAGGATTTCGGGTAGATCTGAAGAGACCAGGACAATTGCGGCACCCGCTTCGCAGAGATCACGGATAAATTCATAAATGGCTGCGCGGGTACCCACATCAACACCCACGGTCGGCTCGTCGAAAATGAAAAGTTTTGTTTCTCGGGTCAACACTTTTGCCAACATGACTTTCTGCTGATTTCCGCCGGAAAAATGACCGACCATGCGTTCGACTTTTGGCGGAGACAGCTGCATCTGGGTGGCCAGTTCCTGGACCATCTCTTTTTCTTTCTGAGTTCTCAGAAAAAACGAGCCAATTGAGAGCCTGGATATGTCCAAGGCAGAGAGCGAGATGTTTTCTCGGACCGCCCGCATCATCAACAACCCCTCAATCCTGCGATCCGGTGGGACATAAAATACACCGTGTTTCATCATGCTGGCGGGAGTGATCTTATTGATCCGTTGTCCTTCAAAATAGATATCGCCCCTGCGGATCCCTTCAATCCCAAAACAGGCGCGCATAATTTCTGATTTTCCCGAACCGACCAATCCAGCCATACCGACGATCTCACCCTTTTTAACCTCAATCGAGGCATCCCGTACCGATCGATCTTCCGTCACCAGATTCTCAACCCGGAGCAGGGTTTCTCCCGGATTATACCGAATCTTGGGGAAAATGTGATCAATCACCCGTCCGGTCATCAGCTCCACCAGATCCACATCACTAATCGTCCCGGTATCCAGTGTGGTTACGTACCTGCCATCCCTCAGGACGGTGATACGGTCTGAAATACGGTTAATCTCACCCATACGGTGGGTAATATAGATGACGCCGACACCGCGACTTTTTGCCTGATTGATCAGCTCAAAAAGCCGTTCGGTCTCCCGTTCGGTCAGGGAGGCTGTCGGTTCGTCCAGGATCAGGATCGACAGTTCCGAACTGAAAGCCTTGGCTATTTCAACCATTTGCTGCTCAGCGCGGGTCAAAGACATTATTTTGGCCGCCGGGTGCAGTTGAAATCCCAGTTTATTGAGGATCTCCTTCGCTTGAAGGTTCATGGTTTTCTGATCCAGCAGACCCCGACGGGTTTTCTCAACTCCCAGAAAAAGATTCTGGGTGACCGTCAGTTGTGGAATCAGGGAAAACTCCTGAAACACAGCGCTGATACCAATCTTGCGTGCGCTGTGGACACTGGAAAAATGAGTCTCTTTGTCTCGATAGATCAGTTTTCCGGATGTGGGCCGCAGAGAGCCGGCCACAATATTGATCAGGGTCGATTTTCCCGCACCGTTTTCACCGAAAAGGACGTGAACCTCCCCCTCACGAAGATCAAAATCCACATTGTCCAACGCCAACACGCCCGGAAACTGTTTGCAGATTCCCTCCAGTTTCAGGAGCAGTTGCTTTTGCTGGGTTTGGTCACGTCTTTCCTGCATTACGGTTTTCCTCTTCAAGCAGTTAACTTATTATTTGACAATAAAGGTCGGTTTGAAACCGTCCGGTGGCAGGGTTGAGGCATGGTCAAATGAATTGATATTCTGAGGATCGATCACGTACAGTTTTGGACCGACGTGTTGTTGATACGGGCGATACTCAAGAATACGCACGGCCAGGTCGATGGCGATGCGGCCCTGGATGACTGTAGAGTCAGTGGGTGCTGCCAGAATACGACCCTGCTTGATCCCCTGGTATACGCCGGGTGTAAAGTAGTAGGACAGAATTTTCACTTTATTTGTCAATCCTCTGGACCGCACGATACTGGTGGCGGCTTCAGCTGTCACTGCCGTACCGACAATATAGTCGATGTCGTTATAGGCTTCCAGGGCATCTTCTACCAGACGGCTTTGAACCTCTTTCCCGGTATCACCGTATTTGGTTGCTAACACCTCAATTTCACCCGATTTGATTCCCTCTCGAAAACCCTTGTCACCGGCTTCAACCCAACCAGCGCCGGGAGGGCCGGGAAACCAGGCCACTTTGACTTTTTTGCTGCCCTTGGGATGTTTTTTTGCCAGGTATTCACCGGCTTTGAAGCCCATCTCACCAAAAGAGATAAGGGATTTGGCGGATAAGAGCGGGGATGACATCCCATTGATCACATCAATGACTGGAACGCCCTTGTTCCGGATTTCAGCGACCACATTATTCAGGCCTTCATAGGAGATAGCCCCGATGACAACCGCATCGGCACCATTGGCGACACAATCTTCCAGTTGAGAAATCTGTTTGTTGAGATTCACATAACCGCCTGCCTCAACCAGTTGCATTTTGACGCCCAGTCGTTTGGATTCTTCGACCACGCCATAATCAACTGCCAGCCAATAGGCATCTTTCATGTGGGGAAACGAAACACAGATGTCCCATTTTTTAGCTGCCTTGGCTAAAGGGACATAGGAAAAATCAGTCCGGGGACTGGCCATATTGAATGGCGGATCCCATACTTGAACTTCGTAGGGAAACCACTCAGCAGACGCCTGTGTGCCCAGGAGAAATAATCCCAGGGAACAGGTCAGGATCGCTTTGGATAATCGACTCACTATACTCATTGCAACTCCTATCAGAAGATTGAAAGAAAACCATACACACTCAACACATTGCTTTACAGCCGCGGTTCACCAAAATCCCTTTTTTTATTTTTTACCCGCACACTCCGGATGACATGCATTCCCGGACACCCTCGGTGGTTTTCGAACAGGAAAGGGGGTATAAAAACCTGAATTTCGGACAGGCTTTGTATTATGTACCAAAATAAAACTGTAGTTGTAAAAAACAATTTTTAGGTTTAAAAAAACGGAAAATCAGAAATCTCATATATTATTGAAATGTTGTTATAAATAGAATAGGCGAGGGTCACTTATGTCAAAAATGATCGAATGGGTCTGTTGCTGCTGATGTTGATACGTATCATATTTCCGGACGTGTGCTTTCGGGGATATCTTTGAAGTAATTACCCTGTGGTCTCATCAGACCCGGTCACATAGATGGTTGACCAACCTGTCATCAACGTTCCGGAGGTTAAAAAAGGTTGAATTGAAGTCTGCTGATGACTGGGCACTTTTTGGGTTAACCATTTAAAGACCGACAACATATTCCATTTATAAGTCAGAAAAACAGAATACATAAGATAAGATATTTTAAAAACAAATATCAAAAAAATAAATTGCACGCTTTCCATATTCTTATAAAAGACTGAAAATTAGGGGGGAAAAAATATTTTGAGGTGGAGGGCGATCAGATCTTGTAGATATTTGGAGATCTCTGGTGTCTTTTTTTGCATTAGAAGACTGAAAAACCAAATATAAACATTGGTGTCACCAGCGGATTAGTTTGATACCAATTTAGTTCATTTTAATTGGTGCCACCTTCAACGGTGAAAACAGAACCATATATTACTAATCTAATTATCTTATTCAAATTTAGTTCATATTATTATATACTTACTTCCTGGTT
>JAHJRI010000074.1 GCA_018830885.1 bacterium
CTCCATCGCATCATTGATGCTTTCCGTATCCAGTTTGCTGTCATCATCAGCGGTAATTCGGTTTGTCAGGTCACCCGATTTTACAGCGCCCATGACACGGTTTATCTCTTTGAAACCCTCATCAATTATTTTCTGCAGCCTGTTGAACCCGACAACGACCAGACCGGTTTCATCCTTCTGATCCAATTCGATCTGCCTGGAAAAATCGCCTGTATCCAATATTCCTGAAATGGTTGTAGACAAATATTTCAGGGGACCGCCGACAGACCGGATGATGGCAAACCCGAAAATGACAGAGATTATCAGGATGATGAAAGCAAATACCAGAAGCGCGGAAGACATCGAATTGACGTCTGCTTGCACACTATTCAGCATTGAATTTGCTTCCTCAACCTGCTCCTTTACAAAAGGTCCAAGGGTATCAGACAGCGCTTTCGCCTGTTTATCAAAATCACCCATGGTTTTGTTGCCACTCTCTGGGCCACCATCAATATAAGCCTGCGCCATTTTCCTGCCGACAGCGTAATAGGTTCCCACCCTTTCCTGTATCCGGTCCAGTTCAATGACTTTTGCGGCATTTCCCTCTCCCTGGTACATATTTCTGAAACGCTGCAGGCCGCTGAGAAATAATTGATATTGTTTTTCAGCTTGATCAAAACCATCATTATATCCCCCCTGTGCCCGGGTGGCGGAAATGTCAGACAACCATTGTTGAATCTGAATCACGTTTTTATCCATCTGCAGTGCAACCAGAGCGAATACAAAGCTCTCATTCCGGGTTTGTTCGATTTTTTGTTCCACATTACCACTCAGCACCCGGCTATATCCATTCATCAGTATAATCAGCAAGATCGGTATAGAAAAGGCGATGGAAATCTTATATGAGATTTTAAGGTTTTTCCACATTTCTAAAGCTCCCTGAATTTTTTAAAAATTTGTTATCTGGTTGAGCAGATCACCTGGAACTCAAGCGCTCCATTTTTAACCATAGTACGATGATTGATTTAAAACAAGTCAATTATTTCAGGAAGCTCTGCCCGTATCTAGACATTTTTGGCAGGACAGCTGTAACCGCGTGTTCTGATAATACAAATTCTGTCCGTTTGGTCAGCACGGGTTAGCCTGAAACGGCGCTATCAAAACCGAACAACCATTCTGTTATTTGACCGGGATAGTGAAAGATGAAGTCGGATCTGTAATTTGGCTCAAATGGAATCGGTACGGAGGCCTTTGGGGATTGGGATAGAAAAAGATTTGGTTTTTGCGCAGAAGCGGTGGCGTGCGGTAAGAACTTGATTTAACATGGTTAAATGGGTGTTTTATTAACAATTACGGATTTTTGAGAATACGTTATCCAGCCTATGTGGCAGAGTAGTGCTGCTAAAACAATGAATCCACCAATAATGGTACGAAGCGTTGGTATTTCATTGTGAACCAGCCACATCCATATCGGTCCCAACACGGGTTCTGCTATTCCCAGAAGTGCTGTAAGAGCCGAAGGAATGAGGCGTGCGCCGGTAGCAAAAAGGGCAAGACCAAAACCAAGATTCAAGCAACCAAATAGGATTAAGATTCCCATATCGGGCAGCGACACCCTGAAACCACTGCTAAGACTTCCTGACACACAGGCAGCGATAATGGTACCCAGACAGACCGCAGGAACCATTCGGACATGCGCATATCGACGTGTAATCACAGTTGCACAGGCAAAAGTGAAGGCGATTAACAGGGATAGCGTATCGCCTATCGGTGAGACATTGCCACCAAAAGAATCTGACACCATGACGGCCACACCTGAAATAACAAACAGGATTGCAATCCAAGTGGGTATCGTCACTTTTTCACGAAACAGAATCCAGATCAGTAAAGCTGCAATCAGGGGTGTACCAGCCTGCATCAACAGGATATTGGCGACTGTTGTATGGGCCAGTGCAACGATGAAACAGGTGGATGCAATCGCAAAACAACCGGCAACGCCAATCCCTGGTACTCCCATGTTTGCAAATAGTGTGATGGTGCCCCGTCGCCCTTCGCGGACCAGCATAAATCCCAATAAAAAAAGTGCCGCCCAAACGGATCGCCAAAAGATAATGGTCCAGTTATCACTTATCGTGATAAAATGTTTCAGCATACCACCGAAACTCCAGACAATCGCAGACCCAAGCACCAAAGCGAAACCAACCCGCTGTTCAGAGCTGGACCAACTGATATCCTGACCTGCAAGAGGTGGCAGTTTTAGTGAATTTTGCATGGTTCGACCTGGTTATGACGAAAAATAGCCCGCCCCGCAGCAAATGAGGAGGGAGACTTGCCGTTTCGAAAGGGGGTTCGACCGTCAATCCAACTTTCGTTGGAATTCAGACAGATTTTCCCCGGACCCCGTCTTACACCGGGGTGACAAGACGAAGCGGGTGTCCAGTCAACTGTCTAATGTCGGAAACAGCAGAAATTGGGGGACATGTGCTCGTTACGTAGCTATTCACCTGTATACGCCCCAAAGGTATTGTGTTTCAAGAAACGCATGAATCCTCCTGGAATCCATCCATGGTTTCCAAGGTTCTTGAAACACAATACCTTCGGGGCTGAGCGGAAATCAAACTGAATAGCTTTCCAGAGGACCTGCAGCCCGCCTCAATTCTCAAGCAACAACCGAAAAATGACCGGTTGTTGCTTAAAAGATACCTCGTTACGTGTCCCCTGATTTCTGCGAAATCGAAGCGACAATCGAGACATGACACCAGCTGCGGGAATTAGGCCCAAATAAATTTCAGTATTGAACCAGAAGCAGTGTTTCCCCGATCATTATTCCCCAGGATATCATCGATTTTTTTTTAGATAAAGTATTGAAAAAAGAGAAGCATCGTAAGTTGATTGACATCAAACTTTGGTAAGACATCTGGCAGAACGATTATCTAATTGCAATATTAAGCGCTAGTATAATAACACCTTGGACAACCATATCCACTCAAACGGAGGCAAAAATGCCTAAAAAAGCAGCAACTATCAATTGCAGCGCAGAGCAACAGGCGGAACTGAGAAAACTTGCAGCCAGCCGCACACAAGATGTCCGTCTGGTTGAACATGCAACAATCATTTTGTTAAGCATTGAGGGCATGCAAAACAAAGATATCGCCGAGCGTTTCGGGATACGGCAGAATACCGTTTCCGATATTCGGAAACGATTCATCAACGATGGAATACCCGGGCTTTACGATCAGCCCAGATCCGGCAAGCCCAGGAAGTATGACAAGGATTTTCGAGACAGGGTATTAAAACTGCTGGAGACCGATCCTCCCGGGGGTCACGCCAGTTGGAACGGGGCCCTGATTGCCGACCAGCTGAAAACATCGCTCCACGCTGTATGGCGACTTCTGAGGGAAGAAGGCATCCATCTGAGCAGGAAGCGCAACTGGTATATCAGCACCGATCCACAGTTCGTTGTAAAGTCAGTCGATATTATCGGCCTCTATCTCAATCCCCCCCTGAACGCAATGGTGATCTCAGTTAGCGAAAAACCACGGATTCAGGCCCTGGAGAAGCAAACAGGATATGTCAAAGTAAAAAATGGAAAAATCGTCCGGGCATATCAAAGAACCTGTAAACGACATGGAGCCCTCAATCTCTTTGATACCCTGGATATTGCAACCGGAAAAGGGTTCGGTAAAGTAACACTGGAGAAAAACCGTCCGGATTTCCTTTTGTTGATGGATGAATTCGTGAAAGAGTTACCCAGAGAAAATGAAATCCATATTATCCTGGACAACGATTACCCCCATAAGAACATCGACGCGTGGCTGAAACAGCATCCAAATGTCTTTTTTCACGATACGCAGACATTTGCCAGCTGGCTGAATCAAATCGAAATCTGGTTTGGCATCTTTTCCAGAAAATCCCTGCGGGGTGTCGGCTTTGAAAATACAACCAGGCTCAGATCCGCCATTGAAGCTTACATTGATTTTTACAACCAATCTCCCAGACCGTTTATCTGGAAGAAAAGTGACGTTAACGGATCCCACCGGAGAGATACTATCGACAATTTCCGCCATTAAACAGCAGGCCAAAATGGAATCAAATTGACATCTGCATCGGGAACTCCTATATTTTAGCCGCCATCCCTATTTACCTGCCATTCCCAGTTGAATAGGGTGGTGTGAACATTATTTTTTTTTGCATAAATTGCTGAGTGTGGGCAAAACTAAGTAAAGATTAGTTTTTTTTATGGAGTAGAAGACAATGGCTCAAAAAGATGCAGGTGTGGTTGTAGATCATGGTCAAAGCCGCTGGTCGGATCTTTGGACCAAGGAAGATTACCTGGCTATCTAGCTCGGTTTTCTTGTCGTAGCAGTCTGTCTCATTGCTTATTTAGGATATTCGCCAACAGCGGAATTTTCACAAACAATAAATGATGCCAATCAGATCCAGAAAGCTGAGTTGGAAAAGGCAACATTTAAAACCATCGCCTGGTACAAGGCTGACAGTGCGAAAAAGATTAACGCATCACGCACGACCGCCTTTGGAAAATTTATATCTCACTGGACAAAAACCCCTGGCAGCTGGAAATCCAATCCGCTCGATGCGTTGATCAGAACAGAGGCACAAGCCAAGGCCATGAATGATAAGGCCATGCCCGCCTATGAAGCAGCCCAGCAGAAGGCCTCATCTGCACTGGAAGCCGCCAGACTGGCAGAGGAAGCGGCTGCCGGAGCTAAATTCGAAGACCAGGCCCTGAATAATGAGGCCAAGGCAAAGATCGCAGCATGGCAGGAGGTTGATAAAAAAGCGGCATCTGCCAAATCAAAGGCAGGCAACAAACCCTATAACTACATCTGGACACTGATTGTCCTGTGTATCTTCATGATTATCTTTTTTGGCATTGGCATCGTATTAATGGGTGAAAATGTTGCCGGATTTGCCAAAGGTTTTGTCATCGTTTTTCTGGTCGCCGTTCTGGCATACATGCTTGGTGGTCAGGCAATCTCAAAACAATATGGGTTTGGGGCGGAAGCCTGGGGTGTTGTGCTGGGTATGATCATTGCGAATTCCATTGGCACACCGAAATGGGCGCTTCCCTCCTGCAAGGTGGAATTTTTCATTAAAACCGGTCTCGTCCTGCTCGGTGCCGAAGTACTTTTCAGTAAAATCCTGTCCATCGGCATTCCCGGGATCTTCGTGGCCTGGATCGTTACTCCGATCGTTCTGGTCGCTACCTATATCTTTGGCCAAACAGTCGTTAAAATGCCCTCCAAGGAACTGAATATCGTCATTTCTGCAGATATGTCGGTCTGCGGTACCTCTGCCGCAATTGCGACGGCTGCTGCCTGCCGGGCAAAAAAAGAGGAGTTGACCCTGTCCATTGGTCTATCTCTGGTCTTTACAGCCATTATGATGATAGCGATGCCGGCATTTATCAAGGCTGTCGGCATGCCGGAAATTCTGGGTGGCGCCTGGATGGGCGGCACTATTGACTCTACAGGAGCAGTGGCTGCTGCCGGCGCTTTCCTGGGTGAAAAGGCGTTATATGTGGCCGCCACCATCAAGATGATTCAGAACGTCATGATCGGTGTGACGGCTTTCTGTGTCGCACTCTACTGGACGATGAAAGTGGAGCAGAATGGCACGGATGCAAGAAAAGTCGGCGTTGGTGAAATCTGGCATCGCTTCCCGAAATTTGTACTTGGCTTTCTGGCCGCATCCATTCTTTTCTCATTGTTAGACAGTAGTTTTGGCAAGGACATGAGCAATGCGCTGATCGACCACGGTGCCGTCCGCGGTGGCACAAGACTCCTGCGGGATTGGTTCTTTGCTTTGTCATTTGCTGCGATTGGTCTTTCCACCAATTTCCGTGAACTTGCCAAATATTTCAAAGGTGGTAAACCACTCATTCTGTATGTCTGCGGTCAAAGTTTCAATCTCGTTCTGACTTTGACGATGGCGTATATTATGTTCTATCTGGTGTTCCCGGAAATCACCGCACTAATTTAACAACCCATTACGAGTAACTGAGTCGGGGGAAATGCGATTCCCCCGGCCCGGTTAAAAAATATGAACCCCAACGCTGCTAAACCATTACCACAGAGATTGCGGATTTTTGCCATCATGCTTGGTACCGCATTGTTTTTTGTGTACATGGTACTACCCTTTCTGACCAACTCGTTTGACGTTTTGAGCCGAATGTCTGTAAATCTTGATAAACATGACATCGATCCCAGCCGTTACTACTACACGGATGTCAAACAAGTAAAAGAAGCTGAACAGTATCTTGATACAGTACTCAGAAATAGATAGACGATAGATGGTGGTAATGATGAACAACCCCTCCCTGGAGGACAAAAAAGCACTGATAATGGGAAATGAAGAAAGGATGGCCAACCAGCTTGCACGGAAGGTCATAGAAAAACCCGTTCCCCCTGTCTGGATGATACTGATCCCGATTTTTTTCATCTTTTTTGTTTGGAAGCTCAAGCAATACTCCCGAGGGTTGAAAGATTTTGCCACACACTATCTGCTTTCCAAACGCAGGGCACTTGACACTGCATTTGAGTCGGTACTGAGCGATAATCTCCCTGAGATTGATCACCTGGTCGAGATGGCCGGTTCCCTCCCTGCCAAAGCCCAACCCTTGTATCGAGCCTGGTTGTCCCTCCTCGTCGACCACTACCGTTTCCTGTTAACCGCTCCTGGAAACAACCACCACGAATTCATACGGTCTCATTATCAACATAAAATCAATTACGCGGCGTTCTGCAATCAGCTGAATAGAGCTGAGTATGCATACAACGTTGCTCTGTTGCCTGGTATAGAGGGAGATCAGGGGGATTTGCAGGTCATTCTGGACAGGATGAGAAATGGGATAAAAGACCTTTCCCAGAAGGAAATCGCAGATATTTTTGGTTGAAACAGAATTCATTCGACTGAACTTACTGTTATTTTAAATAACAGTAAGTTATACCCGTTTTATTCAGGTGACACGTAACCCGTACATGTCACCCAATTAAAACGCCTCCACGGATCAGGAAAAGGGAGGGCATGGTCGTTTGTATCATTGTGACTGTGCTCGTCCGTTCAAAAATAAACAAAACCGGTACAGTGTCCTGATTCCCGCGACCTCGCATGTGTCTGTTTACCATTTTGGCTTCACTTCACTTTTTTTTCTCAAGTAATTCCATTAACACGGCATATCGTTGACACAGTAAACTGACCTGTGAGGCGGAAAGATCAAGCCGGTTTCCGATCTCCAAAAATGTACTCCCTTCCTGGCGCATAAGATAAGCCTGTTTCATTTTTTGATATTGCTTTTTCTTGGTGCTGGTCATTTTGCCTAACTTCAATCTGATCTTGTCTTCTTCAATTCGAATCTGCTCTTCGATCTTCAGTTTTCGTTCTTCAATTCTGAGTTTCCGCTCCAGTAGCTTCAGAAGCTTTTTGCTCTTCTCATTATCCGCCAGTTCCATTTTTTCTATTTCATTTTACATGGTTTTAATTGAAAACGATTTAAAACAGGTGCACTAAATATGTGTGGATACCTGTAAGCGGAAAGAGGTTGTTTGTTCAGAAAACCTTGGAAGCCAGGGATGTATTCCAGGAGCTCCAAGGATGGATGCATTCGTTTTTCTGAATAAATAACCTCTTGAAGCGGTTATGATCACAACCCCACATGTTTTTGGTGCACCCTTTAAAACCGCACCCTGTGCTTTTTGCTTTTATTTAACAACAATTTCAATACATGCACCACCAGTAAATGAAAAATCGGAATTTTTTGTCACTAAAAAGCTTCTATTCAGCTATCAGCGCGGGGACGAGTATGTAATTGAACGGATTGGAAATGGTTAAGCATTGCCAGGATGGCGATGTCAGTTGAATTCGCGACACTTGCTGTGAAGAATACCCTCGGAGACAGGCATGATCCAGGCTGCGAGACTCTCTTCTCACCTGCCGCGAATGAGTTCAATAACATACTGGTCTTAGCGTCTATAGCGGAACCTGAATAGATACCTTTTTTTTTAATGTTTTAGGTCTGAAACCCGGAGTGCTGATTTTTTGATTGACACATTGGATGACACCTGACAAATATTTACTATCTATTAGAAAGTATCTTATTGAAAGGTTAATTATGGAACGTATTTATGGTTACTATTGCCCGGTGGCTCACGCTTTGGGGATAGTCGGAGAGAAGTGGTCTCTGCTGATTGTGAGGGATCTCCTTCATGAGCCAAAACGGTTCACCGATTTATTGACCCGTCTTGGAAATATCACACCCAAGTGGTTGACACTCAGACTTCGTCAACTGGAAGCGGCTGGGGTTGTTGGGAGAGTCAAAGGCAAGGACCGACGGGAGACCTGGTATCAATTGACACAGGCAGGACAGGATCTCGGTCCGGCAATCGAGGCCCTGCGTTTGTGGGGGCTGCGGTACGCCATGCGCTCCCCGCTTCCCGGTGAGGTGGTTCATCCGGATTTGGCAATCAGCACGCTGGCCGGTTCCCTCAACCATCTGAATAAAAAGCTGTCCCAGCCAGGGAGCTGGTTGCTTAAATTTACCAATGGGCGTTCATTTACTTTGTTTTATAATGGTGATGCCTGGATCGCAACAGAGGGAGAATCGGAAAATCACGACCTGACGGTAGAGGTATCACCGGAGGCATGGACGACTTTCCTGACTGTCGGGAAAGATGAACGGGAAAAGCTTGCACGGGCGCTTCACATCTCAGGAAATCCCAAAAGGATTGCTGAATTCATGGGTGTTTTTGGCGCATGAGTGCAACTTGCAGGGAGTGTAACCATTTGTCCGATTCACAACCGGTATCGATCCGAAGGGTCCGAGATCTGTATGTCATTGAACTCATTTTCGATGGCCATCCATGGCCGTCTTCACGTGGAGTGTTCTTCGTTGCGAGTTCCGCGAATGCAAGCGCATGCAGTTCCCGAGTCCCTTTGCAGGAGATCTGCTGAACAGTTACGAATCATTTATCATATCCAATTTTACAATCACCCCCAAGGGAGGTAATTCTGATGTCCTGGAAGAAAACAGCTTGTGTATTATGCGGTAATCATTGCGGTCTGGAAGCGCAGGTAGAAAACAATCACATTGTCAAAATCCGCGGAGACAAGGACAATCCGATCAGTGAAGGCTATATCTGCAGGAAAGGGGTCAATGTTGCTTATCATCAACACAACAAAGACCGGGTATTGTATCCTTTGAAGAAGGTGGGAAGTGGATTTGAACGGATATCCTGGGATCAGGCTATCAGCGAGATTGCTGAAAAACTGAAGGCAATTCTCAACCAGCATGGTCCGAAAACGATAGCGTCACTGGATGGCGGAGGTGAGTTTAGTTTTCTGAGCACTGCTTTCCCCGTTCGTCTAGTGCGGCGGCTCGGTTCACGGTACAACTATTCCGCCGCGAACCAGGAGTTTTCCGGCAGGTATTGGGCCCACGGCCTGACATTAGGAAGTCAGAATATTCAGATGGAATCTGATTTTGAAAATAGTGAAGTCCTCATGCTGGTCGGGAAAAACCCGATGATGAGTCATCATTTTCCCCAGGCACGGAAAAAATTAAAGAAAATGGCCAAGGACCCTGACCGGCTTCTGATTGTAGTAGACCCGCGGGATACTGAAACCGCCAGGATCGCCGATATTCATCTCCCCATTCGACCCGGCACGGATGCCCTGCTGATCAAGTCCATGATTTCAATCATTCTCAAAGAAGGGCTTACCAATAAGGAATATATTGAAAAACACGCAGATGGTTTCAACGAGATTCTGCCGTTGTTTGACGGTTTTGACACCCGTGGCGCGCTGCAGGTCTGTGATCTTGATTATGATCTGGTTGTCAGGGTATGCAGGGAATTCGCCACCCGCCGGTCAAGCCTGCTTGATGATCTCGGGATATTGATGAACCGGCATAGCGCGCTGGTATCCTACCTGCTCGTCGTATTACTGACCCTTTGCGGTCGTATCGGGGTACCGGGCGGAAATTATATGCACGGAGGGGGGTCCAGGAATAACCCCAGGGATCCGGGGGTATGGCGGACCCTGGCAACGGACATTCCCGCCATCAACGGCATGTTTCCGCCGAATGTGCTGCCGGAAGAAATTATGAATAGTCATCAGGATCGCTTGAGAGCGGTGATCTGCTATGCCACGAATCCATTGCGGTCATACGCTGACACCACGGCATATGAAAAAGCCTTTCAAAATCTTGATCTGCTGGTGGTAACCGAAATCGCCATGAGCGAGACGGCTGCGCTTGCTCATTATGTTCTCCCCAGCAAAACCGCTTTTGAATCCTGGGATGGGAGTCCCGGCCAGGGATTTTCAAAAAATATCGCCCGAATGAGTCCTCCAGTGGTGGAAGCGGAAGGAGAGCAGAAAGAAGATACCGAAATATTCACGCTGCTGGCCGACGCCATGGGGCTGATTCCCCAGATTCCTGAATCCCTCCATGAGGCCGCAAAAAGGGACCTCAATGCATACCGACAGGAGTTAGCGACGTATTTAACGACTTTCCCGGAAAGTGGAAAAGTCCTGAACTTTATCGTAGCGAAAACACTGGGCAGCGCAATGGGATCGACGCTTCTGGCGAGCATCTTCCCCATGTTTATGCAACTATCCAAAACGCGTCAGGAGGAAGCCGCAAAAGCAGGATTCCCCGTGGGCCCGGATCAGGGTCTGTCTATTTATCAAGCCATCATGAACCATCCTGAAGGGGTATTGATCGGCCTGCGCGATCCTGAAAAGAACATGGCGCAGATATCGACAGACAACAAAAAAATTCAACTATTTAATTCAGAAGTGGAGGACTGGATAAAACAAATAAATCCTGGTGATGAAGAAGTTCAGATCAGACCCGATGAACAATATCCCCTGATCCTGATGGCCGGAAGACATATGGACACCAACGCTAATACAGCCATGAGAGACCCCGCGTGGAATAAACTCAGAAAACCGTGCCGTCTTGCCATTCACCCGGCGGACGCTGAAGCACTGGGCATCCTCGATACACAGAAAGTCAGGGTTGTCACGGAAGCGGGGGAAGAGATCATCGAGTCTGAAATCACGACAGATGCCAGAAAGGGCCAGGTCATCATGCCGCACGGTTTCGGCCTGGTTTACGATGGGGTTCAATATGGTGTCAATGTCAACCGGTTAACAAAAAACACAAACCGCGATTTTGTTGGGACACCCATGCATCGCTATGTTCGCTGCCGCGTGGAAGCCACCGGATAACAAAGTCATCGCCTGGCGGTTGGGAATCACGGGGTGATCATCAAAGAACAGGTGAGACGGCAAATCCAAAATGGATCTACCTCTTGATTTTCAGTTCTTTGATGCTCTTCAGATAAGTAATCGCAATTCTCTTGATCTCGGCTATGGTCATACCCTTCAGTTCCCCTTGATCACTCACCGGGCTCAAAAGCTCAAAGGTCTTGCTCATTGCATTAATTGTCTTCTCCTGAGCCGCAATCGTTTTTTTGAGCGATTCGATCAATTCATGGTCACTATTCCTGGCAGGCTTATCTTTCCTGGTTTGTTTAGTCTGAACCTTGGGCCCCTGCTCTTTTTTCCACTGACTCAAATAGTTTCTGAGCGTCGTCTCTTTCATCTCTGAAAAGGCGCTCTGCAGAACATCAAGGGAAGCATCCGTGTTTTTATGCAAATACGCCAGGACCCGCTGACGGTTGCTCTTCTTTTTTATCTTCTTCGGCTCTTTTATCTTTTTCCTGGGGACAGAACCGAACAGTTTCCGTTTAAGCCTGTAGAATTCCGACTTCAGGGTGACTGGGTTGATATCCGGAAGTTGTTTCTGCAAATCATCCAGAGAGATGTGGGGGGTTGTCTTTAGTACGTCTTCGATTTTTTGTCTGGCACTCATATTCGCTCCTTATTGAAATTGTTGTTGCTCACACTATAGTAAACCATGAACAGATGTCAATATTCACGTTTGAATGGGTGCACCAAATTTGTGTGGGTACCTGTAAGCGGAAAGAGGTTGTTTGTTCAGAAAACCTTGGAAGCCAGGGATGGATTCCAGGAGCTCCAAGGATGGATGCATGCGTTTTTCTGAATAAATAACCTCTTGAAGCGGTTATGATCACATACCCACATGTTTTTGGTGCACCCGTTTGAATTCAATAATGATTTTTATTGCGCAGGTGAATGCAGAGACGATTCTCTGTTTGGATAAGCGATTCACAGGATGGTTGACCTGATGATGGGGCTGGGGCAACCGCATCTTCAACTGAAATTTCAGAGAAACCAGGAAATAGCCAGGCGTATCCGCATGAATGCCGGTTCTGACAAACAAGGTCAAATTGACTCTTCGAACATCATGGCAGGTGGCTTTCCTTTTTGTCTTTTCATTGACAAAAGCGCTGGTTTTGCTATACTTAACGTCTGACAATCAGCAAATTGACATTCCCGGAAGTGACCACCCGGTCAAATGGTTGAACCTGCGTAGAGAGCAGTCCTGTTCATGGATGATATTGTAAGCAAGCAGATCGTGGGGTGGCGCGAATGGGTTTCTTTACCTGAACTGGGAATCCCGGTGATCAAGGCCAAGCTTGATACGGGAGCGCGCACTTCAGTCCTTCATGCCAGTTTTATTGAGCCTTTGAATAAAAATCAACAGCAGGTCCGCTTTTGTGTCCACCCGCTGCAGCACAACAACGAAAAAGAGGTTATCTGTACTGCAAAGGTGACTGATTACCGTCGTATCGTTGATTCCGGGGGCCATCCGGAAATGCGCTTCATCATCCAGACGGTGCTTAGAATCGGGGATCTGAGCCTGCCCCTGGAACTCAGCCTGACGGATCGTGAACAGATGCGATTCAGGCTTCTGCTGGGTCGCACTGCCATTCGCGATTTTCTAATTGTTGATCCGGCGCTGTCTTTCACCCTTGAAAAGCCGAAATCCAAAAAAAAGAAAAGCTATCCGGCAGCAAAAAATTAACACCGCTGCTGCATCCATGTGTCCTGCCAGCAACCAACGATTGACGGTAACAGCATGAACAAAAAGAGGGTCAGAGAAGGATTTTCAATCGGCGGGCGAATTGTCAACCCGGGTGAGTCCCAGACACTTGAACTGGATGTGGCAAGGCTTTATACCCATACGCCCATCACCATCCCTGTCCATGTGATATCGGGGAAAAACGATGGCCCACGACTTTTCGTCAGTGCAGCCGTTCACGGTGATGAGATCAATGGCGTCGAAATCATCCGCCGCCTGCTAGCCCAAAAATCCCTTGCAAAGCTGCGGGGCATCCTGGTTGCGGTTCCGGTGGTCAATGTGCATGGATTTATTTCGCACAGTCGGTACCTGCCTGACCGTCGAGACCTGAACCGGTCATTTCCGGGAAATGAAAATGGATCCCTGGCGTCCAGGCTGGCAAGGCTTTTCCTGCGGGAGATTGTGGACAAATGCACCCACGGTATCGATCTCCACACCGCGTCCGGACATCGATTCAATCTGCCTCAGATTCGGGCCTCCCTGGTTGATGAAGAAACACTCCGCCTGGCCCAGGCCTTCGGTCCACCAGTCATCCTGGACGCCAATATACGGGATGGATCACTTCGTCAGTCTGTGGCAGAAAATGGGAAGCCGTTTCTCCTTTATGAAGCGGGTGAAGTCCTCCGTTTTGATGAGTTCTCCATTCGGGTGGGTGTGACCGGGATCCTCTCGGTGATGAGATTGTTGGGCATGCTGCCGGGAAAACCCGGCAGGAATAAACTAAAACCGTTTGTGGCCCATTCCAGTACCTGGGTACGTGCTCCCCAGAGCGGAATCCTTCAGGTGGACTGTGTGCTCGGGGCACAGGTGTCAAAGGGTGATCGGCTGGGAAGAATCTCCGGGCCAATGGGTGAAAATGAACTGGCGATCACAGCCCCTGCGGATGGGGTCATCATAGCAACACTGAAACTTCCGCTGGTGAACAAAGGTGATGCTGTATTTCATCTTGCGCGACTCAAGGGAAGCGAGGGTGACCCAGGAGATCTTTCTGTTGAGGAAGAATGGCAACCCCATGAACAGGATCCGCGACTGCAGTAAACAGAAGAGCATCAATCGAGAGTTCCATATGAAAATAGCCATCCTTTCCAGAAGCCCCCGGGCTTACAGTACAAAACGTCTCAGGGAAGCCGCTAAAGCACGGGGCCATGAAGTCCGGGTTTTTGACACCTTGAAGTTTTCCATATTCATTGAGAAGAAGAAACCGCAGCTTCACTATCGCAATAAATCATTCGGCCGTTATGACGCCATTATTCCCCGGATCGGTGCTTCCATTACGTTTTTTGGTACGGCAGTGGTGCGGCATTTTGAACAGATGGGTGTTTATACACTCAGTTCTTCACAGGCAATCGGTGTATCCCGCGACAAACTCCGTGCCAGCCAGATTCTGAGCAGCCACGATATTGGCACGCCCGCCACGGCATTTGTGCGAGACAAAGACGCTGTCATACCGGCCATCGAAAAAGTCGGGGGTGCCCCGGTGATTATCAAGCTGCTGGAAGGAACCCAGGGCGTTGGTGTGATCCTGGCTGACACGGTCAAAACAGCACAGGCAATTGTAGAAACCCTGCAGAGTACAAAGCAGAACGTTCTGATACAGAAATTTGTAGCAGAAAGCAAAGGACGTGACATCCGCTGCCTGGTCGTCGGCGGAAAAGTCGTGGCCGCCATGCGCAGGACGGCAGTTGGCGATGAGTTCCGGAGTAATGTCCATCGGGGTGGCCTGGTTGAAGCGGTTCAACTGAGCCCCCAATATGAGGCAACCGCCATCCTGGCTGCGCAAATCCTTGGCCTGAGTGTTGCGGGCGTTGACCTCCTGGAGGGCAATGCCGGACCACAGGTCATGGAAGTAAATTCCTCACCGGGATTTGAAGGCATCGAAAGGGCAACCAAGATCGATGTGGCCGGAGCCGTCATTGAACACCTTGAGGAGGAAGCCAGCTTTCCTGAAGTGGACATTCGGCAACGGTTGACACTAAAGGCCGGTTACTCAATAGTTGAAATTCCAATTACAGACGATTCGGAACTGGTCCACAAATCGCTGTTTAACTCAAACCTTAAAGAGCGGGATATCCTCGTGCTCAGTATCAACCGTAGCGGTTTAACCATACCCAACCCCAGGGGGACGCGGGAAATTCTTCCCGGGGACACGCTCTTGTGTTTCGGCAAGCAGACAACCCTCAAGGAACTGATTCCCAAGCGACGTCAATCGACCCGCAAAAGCAAATCAAACCCTGCTTGATCAGACAGTTCCGTTCCCAATGCTCGCTCTCAGAAAATCCGCTATTTCCAGGGCCTGCAGATATTCTGAATAAGGAATGGAATTTGATGAACAAATTCGGGGATGGGTGTCCATAATCAGCGATGCAGGTCCCCGGGAACGCTGCACCGCTGATATCTTTTGAGAATGTTAATAAACAGGGGGAATTATGACTACATATCAGTTGGGAAAAAGTGAATTACAAGTAAGTCGTCTTGGATTAGGCTGTATGGGAATGTCTGAGTTTTATGGGGCAAGTGACGAAAAGGAGTCTATTGCAACGCTGCATGCGGCCCTTGAACTGGGCATCAATTTTTTTGATACAGCCGATATATACGGTCAAGGGAAAAACGAAGCGCTTTTATCCAGGGCATTCAGGGATCGTTGGGACCGAATCGTCCTGGCGACGAAATTCGGGGTGATGCGTGATCAGCAGGGAGGCATGGTTGGCATCGGTGGACGTCCCGAATATGTCAAAGAGGCATGTGAGAAAAGCTTACAACGACTGGGTATCGAGGTAATCGATTTATATTATGCGCATCGTATTAATCCCGATATACCGATTGAAGAGACCGTCGGCGCCATGAAAGACCTGGTCACCCAGGGCAAAGTGCGCTTTATCGGTCTCAGTGAAGCTTCTCCACAGGATATTAAGCGCGCCCATGCCGTTCATCCGCTCACCGCATTGCAAACTGAGTATTCACTGTGGAGCCGTGAACCGGAAAATGAAATTCTTCAGACATGCAGAGATTTACAGATTGCCTTTGTGCCCTACAGTCCCCTTGGCCGGGGATTTTTAACCGGTAAAATTCCGAATAGAGACGTTCTTGAAAAAGATGACTGGCGGCTGAACAATCCTCGATTTCAAGCGGAGGCGTTTGAAAAAAACAGGGTATATGTTGAACTGGTTGAGGAAATCGCTGCCAGGAAAAATATCACGCCTGCTCAGGTTGCACTTGCCTGGGTTTTAAACCAGGGAGAGGATATCTTTCCAATTCCCGGTACCCGCAAAATATCGCGACTTAAAGAGAATCTGGCTGCGCTTCAGGTTCAATTTTCTGCGGAAGAACTGTCAGACATAAATAAGAAACTGCCTCAATCACCTTTCGGGAACCGGTATTAAGCAAACCATTCCGATGACTGTGGTCTGCCTGCTCTGCCGATCAGATCCAATCGAGCCGGTCTATGATCAGTCGGCTTTGAGCATAACCATTGACCCATGCAAGTGCTTTTCAAGCTTCCATTCTTGATGATCCGTTTTGAATATTCAGGATGGCCAAAGCAGGCAAAATCAACCTATGTCGTACAGATGTGAAAATGGTCCCATCCTGGCCGGAAAACCAATCAATGGGGGATGAACGATATCCACGGCATTGAAATGATTGTGTCAGGATTGTTGACACTGGTAACAACTAACCGCGAAGATAATCGCCGGCGCTTAAGGCGGCAACCGTTGCTTCTCCCACCGCGGTCGTAACCTGGCGGTACTTTTTTGCGATACAATCACCAGCCGCGAAAACGCCGGGGATATTGGTTTTCATGTCGGGGTCAACAACGATCTCTTTTCGGTCATTCAGCGCCACCAGCCCATCCAAAAACTCGGTATTCGGCAAATAACCGACAAACAGAAAAACGCCGGATACATTTATTTCAGATAGTTTACCGGTGGGCAGGTGTTCAATGCGAACGGTTTTCAGGTTGTCATCACCAACAAACTCCCTTGGCTCCGATTCCATGAAGAAATTTATCTTGGGATTGGCTTTCGCAATCTTTACGGCATGCTCAAAGGCTTGAAAGTGATCGAATTGGTGAACAATGGTGACTTTGCTGGCAATCCTGGTCAGGCTGTCCGCCTCTTCAAGAGCTGAATTTCCCCCACCGATAACCATGATCTCCTTATCTTGAAAAAAATCACCGTCGCAAGTGGCACAATAGGAAATACCGGTTCCCCTGAATTTATCCTCACCTGGCAGATTCAGGGAGCGTGGACGACCGCCGGGTGTCAGGATGATGGCACGGGATTTAAATATTTGTCCATCGTCCAAAGTCACGGCTTTAATCTCACTCCGGAGATCGTATTCAATGATGTTGATGTTGGATTTGATGGTACAACCAAACTCCCTGGCCTGTTTTTTCATCACTCTGGCCAAAGAATATCCCTTGGTCGTCTCAACGCCAGGATAATTGGCGATTTCATCAGTTACCACAATTTGTCCCCCGATCGCGCCGATGTTCAGCACCAGGGTTTTCAGTTTCGCTCGTGAAGCATAGATACCCGCCGTTAAACCAGCAGGCCCGCCACCCAGGATCATGACGTCATAAATCGTATCCATTGGTATTCTCTTGATTTGAATTCTTATCCGGTTTGGTCTTATCCGGTTTGGATCGGTGAATCGGTAAAAAGCCATTCAATGATCCAGTCGGAGAATGGCTTTTTACAAATGACATGGCGTTTTTCCGCTAAAATGGCGTTAAGCAGCAGCCTGGTTGAAATTTGTGTTTAGATTCGCTTTGACTTGACTGGTACTTTGAATACCGGATGTCGCCTGAACCAGTTGTCCATTTTTATAATAGACAACAAATGGCAGACTCATGAAATTTTTACATTCAGGCAGGTTACGGATGACGCCCGCTTCAGGGTGATCAAATTCCATGTCGGCAAACTTGACGTCAGTGTATTCATCTTCCAGATCTTCCATCGCTTCATACACCGGAATACACATCGGTCCCATTCTACCACAGCAAATCATCACATTATCATGTTCCTGGACGAGGGCATTAACATCAGCGGCACTATTCATATGCGTTAAATTTGTTTCAAGCATCTCAATCTCACTTATTCGGGTTATCTCTAAAAGCTAAAATCGTTTTCTCGGCTGGCGTCTGGCTTTACCAACGGACTAGATTTAAGAATTGAAAACTATAAGTGTTTTTTCAATAACCGTACCAGAAGCCAATAATGATCTTTTATGACTATTTTAAACTATTATAATAAATAGTTACATCTTAATTAAAAGCTATGGAATGAAATACCATCTCCCAGCATCAGCGTTACTATTTACGTTAACATGTTTACACTGATAAACGGTAACGTTACCCCCTTATCACCCATCAAAATCGTCACATTTACTGTAATTCCATCAAATCATAGTTAATTCTTTGTTTGAGAAACACTCACCACGGAGACACGGAGATCACGAAGGAAAATAAGCTGAGCTGAGTGACTGTCATAAAGCTGTTTCAATTGCTTGGAGCAGTTTCCGAGATGATCCTGATGAAGCGAAGCGTCCGAGACCCCAACTGTCTGAGCAAAGCGAGTCCTAGATCATCTTGAAACAAATCCGCAATTGAAAGAGCTCCACACCAGTCGCTTGAGGGTGCTATTCCCATACAAAAGATGCTCGAACAGCATCCATTATTGATAAAATGAGAGAAGCACGTTGTTCTGAGGGTGATACTGACCCCACTGATGAAGTCGTCATGCGCCTTTCTTTTGTTTGTCCGGCAGGAAAGGAATGAAGAAACCGGTCGTTCAACTGTATGCTTGAAACTCCAGGCGGTTCCGGCCGTTGTCTTTTGCCAGATACAACGCATCATCCGCATGTTTCAGCAACTGCTGCAGCGTTCGATCCGGCGTGGGAATACACATCGAAACACCGATACTGACGGTCACCACCTCAGCGGTGGAAGAATGGAGGTGTGGGATCTGAAGATCCTCTATACTTTTCAGCACATCGGACATAATTCGCATCAGGTCCTGTTGTTTTATATCAGACAGAATAATGGCAAATTCCTCGCCGCCATAACGGGCCACCAGATCACCCCCTCGACGTCCAAATTTGTTCAATGCCCTGGCAATGGATTTTAAACATTCATCTCCCTGCTGATGTCCATAGAAATCATTATACGCTTTGAAATGATCCACATCGATAATACTGACCGAAAGTGAGTGTTCATAACGCCGGTTGGTCAACCACATGGACTGAAAGATTCGGTCGAAATGACGGCGGTTTGAAATTTCAGTTAATCCGTCAGTGGTGCTCAATTTCTCCAGGCGGCGAGCCAGGGTTTCAAGGGTTCTGGTGCGTTCCCTGACCTTTTCCTCGAGGTTTACACTCAAGCTCTGCATTTGTTTCCGCAAGTTGTTGATATTGTCCGCCAGTGCGATCGATAACATCACAACCAGTGCGGTCGACCCCAAATAAAGGGACCAGCTTGAAACAAATCCTTCCTGGATCAGTCCCAAAGATTTCAATGTAAAGAGTATGGCTCCCAGGATGAATAAAACGAACGCCGCGGAAAAAAAATAGGCTTTGCGCAGTCTCAGCAATGAAAATTTAATCGCAGTATATATCATCATTATTTCCACAATTACGCCAATGACTGCCAATTTGGAAATGATGCTGTTATAGGGAAAGAAAAACGATGCTATCAACAATACAATGACCAGCAGTTTCAGAATTCGAAATACGGTATAGACTTTTTTCCCCTGCGCCTCAGCGTCCAGAAACTTGGCCGTGAAACAAAGAATAAAAATCACCAGAAGTCCCAGACTGAGAATCACGGCCTGATTTGCAAACCAGGGCATATTCGGCCAGAGGTACTGATATGCAGTGCCTGTCTGGGTCATCATGAAGATCAGCATGCTGAAAGTCATGCCGACATAATAGAAATATTCAAGCCTGCGGATGAAAACCAGGACAAACAGGTGGTAGATGATCATCACCGCAAATATACCATGGAAAAACATCAGGCTGTTGTATTCGATATCCTCCTGATGTTTGAACTCTTTCGGGGTTAGTAAGCTGAGGTGGATATTAACCGGCCCCTGGGATTGATATCGAAGATAGTAGGTTGATTTGGTTTGCGGTGGGATCTTTAACGGGAAGACAAAACAGCGATGATTGATGGGACGCTGGGAAAAGGGCTTGAGATCACCGGTTTCAAAAGAATCGATTATCGATCCGTCCAACGTATGGTAAAACTTCAGATCATCGATCAAGGCATGTTCCTGTCTTAATAAGAACTCGATCCCTTCTGGACCGTCATTGTTCAGCGTAAAACGGACCCACACAGAATCGGTGGTGAAACCGTATGAGGGATTTTCACCTTTCTCAACGTCTGACCATTTTTTGTCAACGTCTCCTTTGAGAATATCTTCCATCCTGATTGCGCCGGACGGATCAACCATCACGGCATAGGAAAAGGCGTCCTGGAGTTGGCTGGTGTTTGCACACAGTTGAGCAGGCGTTACCAGTACCACCAGACCGACCGCAACGATCACAATCAAGTCAAGACACAGTAACGGTCGGAATTTGAATGAATGCATGATTATCCCGTTCATTTATTGATGGACGCAAATTGTTGCCGTATCCTGATTGGATGGGTATCTATTCAGCTATTCAGGTTCAGCTATAGACGCTAAGACCGGTATGTTATTGAACTCATTCTCGACGGCCATCCATGGCCGTCTTCCGAGGGCGGTCGTTAGCATCGCCTTCATGGCGATGCTTAACCACTCCCAATCCGTTCAATTACATACAGGTCTCAGCTTCTGCTTAGATAAAGTGCTGAATAGTCGCAAATGATCGGCCATACTGCACCCAAAGGGTTGATCATTCAAGAAACGGACGAGTTCATCCATGGAGCTCCTGGAATCCATCCATGGCTTCCAGGGTTCTTGAAACACAATACCTTCGGGGCTGAGCGGAAATCAAACTGAATAGATACTTATTATGAATCATTATTGGTCGTCATGTTTATTTAATATAGTTCAATTTATATCCCGCCTGCACCCGTCCCTGGACAGAAAATGGTTACGGACCCGCTGCCACTGCTCCAGACCCATTCAGCCGGTCCGCCCGGGTAATCCTGTTTCTGCCGTCAGTTGCCGGTCAACCCATTCAAAAAGGGTCCATCCGGTGCTTTCCATGGATGAACGTTTGATTCTTGACAAAGAAACTAGATTCGATGGATTATAGGACATATCGACATCTTTCACCGGGCTTTAAACTTCCTTAAAATAGTATTAACCACTAAAAATCAGGCTTTCAGCGTGTAGTATTGATAAACGGTCTTTTTGCTGACGAGGGTATCCAGGTTCCAGACGGCATGCCGAGGGCGGATCAAAATCATACTGTGGCGGTCAAGCCAGTCGTTTCCGGCCTGCAGTGGAGCGTGTAACCGGTGGTTGCGAGATGACTTGTGCATGAACTGATCAATCGATCATCCAATCATAACGGAGAGGAATTATGTCAACCAGAGAAGTTGTTATTGTAGAAGGCGTGCGAACTGCTTTTGGCCGCATGGGCGGAACCCTGCGGGATATTTTCTGTTCCCGGCTGGGCGGTTTGGCCATCAAGGGTTTGCTGGACAAAACCAAGATTGCTGAGAAAGCCCATGTGGACAGCGTTTTTCTCGGCTCAGCCGCCCACTGTTCCCAAGCCATGAACCCTGCCCGCTGGGCATTGCTGGATGCCGGTCTTGGATATGAGACCTCCGCTTCCTATATTGAGATGCAGTGCGGGTCTGCCATCGATTCCATCAACCATGCCGCCTGGAAGATTCTCGCCAATCAGGCCGACATCATTATCGCCGGTGGGATGGAGTCGTACAGCCAGATACCCATCAAGTTCTCCATGTCCACCCCGCCCTATAAGCTGATTCCACCGATGCCAATAAAGGGGACGCTCTCACCGGTTGCAGAGGAGTGTATCGGTATGGGGTTGACCGCTGAAAACCTGCAGGTGATGTACAATATCCCGAGGGAAGCTTCGGATGAATTTGCCTACAACAGCCAGATGCGGGCCAAGGCTGCCATGGAAGCCGGGTATTTCGACGACGAGATTATTCCGGTCACCATTCCCGCCACCCGGAAAACACCGGCCTATGAATTCAAGGTAGATGAGCATCCGCGACCTGAATCCACCCTGGAAGGCATGGCCAAATTGAAACCCGTCTTCAAGGAAGGGGGTACGGTCACAGCCGGAAACTCATCCGGGCAGAATGACGGTGCAGCCTTTGTCTTGATGATGAGTGCTGAAAAAGCCAAGGAACTGGGGTTTACCCCGATGGCCAAATGGCTGGCCGGTGCGGACTATGGCTGCGACCCCAAGATCATGGGCATCGGGCCTGCCTATGCGATGCCCCAGGCCATCGTGCGAGCCGGGCTGAAGCTCTCCGATATGGATGTCATGGAGTGTAACGAAGCCTTTGCTGTCCAGAACCTGGCGGTGATCAAGGAGATCGAGAAGCAGATGGGCGGCACGGTTGACAGGGAGAAGTGGAATCCCATGGGCGGTGCCATTGCCTTCGGTCACCCCAACGGCGCTTCCGGAGCCCGGATCTGTATGTTTGCCATGCGGGACATGATCCGCAAAGGCGGTCGCTATGGCGTATTCGGCTCCTGCTGCGGTGGCGGGCTGGGTGTGGCTACCGTTATCGAGAACCTTCAGCTGTAAGCAGACTGTCACGTGTCTCCGTCATGAAACGATGCCGGAGACCGTCCCAGGGTCTGTTTCAGTATCCCGCGGCCGGCTCTGCGTTGCGATCCGGCCTTTTTCTGTTTCAGGCTGTCTACTCCCCCGCGGATTCCCCGTCCCCCGGCGTGAGACCGGATACAGAAGTCGATGCCTGCGGGTCATCAATCAATCGGGAATAGTTCCTGAATTCGGCCATGGAAATCTTCTGGTAAATATAGTACAAAAACAGCCCCATCACCTCTGAAAACTGGGCGGCCTTTTCCATAAAATCATCCAGTGACATCTCTCTGCTTTTTTTCACGACCAGCGCCTGGGTGTCCCGGTGCAGATATTTCGCTACAAATTCAAAGGATTGTTTCAGGTTGCCGGGATCGGTACCGTCTTTGGGACCGAAACCCAGACGATCCATGGTGGTGATCAGCTTTCCCAGGGTAATATCAAGGCTGCTGTACGTAACCTTGCCGCCTTCTTCCTGGGGTGTAATGATGCCCCAGTCGATCATCCGCTGCAACCATCGTTCACCCAGTCCGGTGGCCTTGAGGTAGGCATCGGTGCCTTCCAGGTTCTTCTCATCCAGCAACCGATCGATGGGTCGGAAATGCTCTGTCATGATGCGCAGGGATGCCTGCTGGTCGGGGGTTGCCCGGCGGTTTTTTTTCATGACCCTGCGGATCACCGAGAGCGGCAGGTAGTGATTGTCCTGCAGGGCTTTAATGGTCTGTATCTGGTCCACATACTCCTCACCATACTGGGCCACATTTCGACCGGTCTTCCGGGGCTTCCGCAGGAGTCCCTCGCGGATATAGTAGTGAATCGTTTCCTTCGAGACACCGGTTTTTTTAACGAGTTCGCTGATTTTCATAGGGGGATCTGGGGCAATGAATCGGAAAATGAATGCTCTGCCTGCTTCCGGCTTCCGTTACAGGAGATCACCAAAAACATATCTGGTTGTGATCATAACCACTTCAAGCGGTTATTTATTCAGAAAAACGCATGAATCCATCCTTGGAGCTTCTGGAATCCATCCCTGGCTTCCAAGGTTTTCTGAACAAACAACCTCTTTCCGCTTACAGGTACCCACACATATTTGGTGCAACCGATCACCGGAATGGGTTGACATCGATCGTTAATTCACACTATACAAAAAATTGCGGTCTGTGAACCGGTGAACGATGATTTATTGAGCACAGAAAACCGAGTCCTTTGGACAGGGTCAAGTTCTATTGGCTAAGCCGCGAGCTTTGCTTGATCGTAAGGGTAAGAGTAAGGGGATGAGTAAGGGGATGAGTAAGGGTGGGGGTATTCCGGTGGCTCTGCCCCGGGCTTTTCAGACAAGGGTATCAGGACGCGCCCGGGATACGCGGACGGTGTCTGAGCGATGGCACACCAGCCCGCCGGCTGCCGGTCAACCGGATTCGAAACCGGTGCCGGCTATTGAGTCGGTTTTGGTGTCTGCAGGCATTGCGAAGGTCTTTCTTCCAGCGCCTGTGCAAACCTTGTGTATATCCGGGCGCTGTTGCCGGGGTCAGGGGGGTGACACAACAGGCATTGACCGACACGCAGAACCTGCTGCTGCTCGACCCGGTTGAAGGGGCGGGAGCCTGTGCGGGTGGCCGTGTCGCGGGTTTTCGTTTCCAGAAAGGAGGTCCACGCATCACGGGGAAGGCCGTCTGCAGGATGACGCCGGCTTTCAGGGGTGAACTGTATCGGGATCTCTCCCGTCCTGTCGGTGACGGTACCGTATTCAATCCGGCCTTCCCCCAGGCCCAGCACCCGGGGATCCTGGTGACAGGACTGGCAGGACCGGCTCTCCAATTGCACCGTGTGTGAAAAAGTGGGCGCAAACATGCGTCTGAAGACCTGGTAACGATCCGGATCCTTTTCGGGTGGGGCGTTGCTGTCCGGACGGTTGTCACTGATTCCGCCGATGGTGAGGATCATCCCTGGGATAAAGGTATCCACGACCTCCCGCTTGAGTCGTTTGTCCATGCGGACGCCCATGACCGGTGGCAGTGCCAGAAATTCCTCCTTGTATTCCCGCCACACCCCCTGGACCTTCTCACCGGTATAGTGATCCTTTCGCTGTTTGTCCGGCAGGTACTGGGTATGACATTCAATACAGGTTGGGGCCCACCGGGTGTGGCAGGTTTGGCAGGTCAACCGGTCGTGTTCAGGGATAGCGGTGCAGGCTGCGGCCGGGGTCTTCAGTTCCCTGGGTTGTTGATCCAGTTTTCCCTGAAACCGGACGGCACCATCCGGCCCACGGGTCAGATTGATGAGCGGTCTGCCGGTTCTATCGGAGGCCAGGTATTCAGTGCTTTTTCGATTTTCCACGTTCCGCAACTGCAGAATCTTGATGGAATCTGCATCGAGGTCACCGTAGGTGACGAAGCGGCCTTGATCCTGGCGATGGCAGTCGATACAGGCGATCTCCACCTGCTCACCCTGGTGATTGTAGCCGGTTCCGTCTCCCATGGCATCCCGGGCAGAATGGCAGTCCAGGCAGAGCATTCCCTTTTCATGATGCACATCGGCCCCTTGAAAGGTCAGAACCCGGCGATCCTGCAAAATGCGGAATTTTTCCAGCTGTTTGGCTTCTTTTGGTTTGAGCAGGGTTTCATGCCAGCCTTCATAGTTGAGCGAGATTCTGGCAGAACGGCTGTGACAGCCGAAGCAACGCTCGTTACCGACCTTGATGTTCAGGGCCGGATGCAGCCGGGGCAGTTCCCTGGATTGATGATAGTCTGCCATCTGCTGCCTGGCTTCGGCGCTGTAATCAATATGACAGGCGGTACAGCCGCCTCCCCTGGATTTCTCGTCTATGGCGGCCGACACTGTCTTGGGGAACCCCAGGTGGCAGGTGACACACAGCTGTCTGAGATGGGTGTCCGCCGCTGAGGAAGAGAGATGGGAAAGATGACCGGGTCCGTCCGGTGACTGGGTTTCACCGAAAACATACCGGTTGACGGAAACCATGCCTTGTCCGGTGGCCATCAACGAGCCCGTGACTTTTACAGCCAGATCCCGGTGACAGTCACTCTGCCCACAGGTGGCCATGACCGTCTCCATATTTCCGGGGACTTTTACCACCCCCTGATGGGCCATTTCCTTGTCTGCTGACAGCGGATTCCCCTGATGACAGGACGAGCAGCCAATAGCCAGGGGGTCATGGGAGGGCGACAGCCCGGTCATCTCCTGATGGCATAAAAAACACCCTTCCCGGTGTCCCATGACCACGGGAATATCCTTCTCCTGCAAAGGTTGTGGCCCTTCTTCCCGGTAAAAATGAGCGATGGTCAACATCAAACCCGCCAACCCGATAACCAGGGCCGGCAGGATCCATTTTTTTGGCAGTGCTTGATTATCCGGTCTCATCGGTTCTTCGTCCCATGCGGCCCGTTTCCGAAACCGTTAAAAGAAAAGGGAGTTCCAGTTTGCGTCCCGGAAGCCCCAGTTGTTGATGGTCAGGACCCCGTAAACAACCAGCAGGACAAAGAGCCCCTTCTTTGTCCATCCCGACCCGGCACCCTTCATCCAGCGAAGCAGCAGAAAGATCAGCAGACCGCCGGTCAGCAGCACCATGACAACCAGGGGATTGGGAATCCAGTGCAAAAGTTCCTGTAACCCCATGAAATACCAGGGGCCCCTGATTTTCGCAGCCCCTGAAAGCTGCAGACCCTGCGGAATCAGAACCGCCAGCATGGCGGAGACCCCCAGCAGGTATACATAGGAAAGCAGTTCGGGCCAGGCACGGCGCATGTGTTCAATGATGACGATCCCGATAAACAGGGTGGTGGTAATCAGGTGGTGGATATAGATCAGCTTGAGACTGTCGGCATTTCCCAGCACAGCGATCCTCAGCTCGGTTCCCACCATGGGGATGATCTCCAGCAGACCGCTCAGAATCTGGCGGGCCATCCGGCCCTCCACATCCGCCTTGAGAATAAATCCGGAGACCATGACAAAGAACGCGAAGAGCAGGGCCAGCACCAGTCTCAGCCAGAGCCCTTCTTTCAGACCCCTTTCGCTGTTCTTTGAGAGGTGCTCAATAACATGGATCAGGGTAAACAGCAGGAACGCCTGCCCACTCCAATAGTGCAGGGAACGGAAAAACACAGCGCTCTGACTGGTCAGGAGTATCAGCTGCAGCGAGTCGGATGCCCGCTCAACATCATAGGCAATTGACAGGGGTATACCACTGACCACGGCAATGATGAACGCCGCAAAAGCAAGGTTGCCGAAGGTCGAACATCTCAGATTCCAGAAATTAAATATCGATCCAGGCATGAAACGCTCTCAGTTGGGCAGGAAAACGGTGTATTGCCGTCTGGCTGCATCCGCGGCAAAAGACAGTTCAGTCAGATCCCTGACCGCCGGGCCTTCCAGCACCTTCCCTGCCATGGAGAACTGGGAACCGTGGCAGGGGCAGATCAACCGTTCATTCTCAAACCGGTTGATCTGACACCCCAGGTGCGGGCAGCGGGCAGCGAAAAAAACAGTCTTGTCCTTTTCCCGCCATGCAATAATATCCGTGTGAAAGGATATCCCTTCGGGCAGATCCATGGTCAGGACCTGTTGCTTCTGAGTCCCGGTACCGGGACGGGTCCGGCTGACATCATAAAAGAGTTTCAGCGGATAGACTGACAACAGGATCGCCGTTATTTTGAGGAAGCTTTTTCTGGTCAACAGAACGGGTTTCAGGGTGTGGTTCATTTCCTTCCAGGTTTAGACGGAGTTCATGACCGGCACGACATCAGCGAGCGCCGATCCGAGTCGCTATCTTGCCATATTGCAACAGGGATTGCAAACCGGGTGGATCCAGCGGGTGCACCAAAAACATGTAGGGTTGTGATCATAACCGCTTCAAGATGTTATTGATTCAGAAAAACGCATGCATCCCTCCCTGGCGCTCCTGGAATCCATCCCTGGCTTCCAAGGTTTTCTGAACAAACAACCTCTTTCCGCTGACCGGTACCCACACATATTGGGTGTACCCGATCCCGTCCCCTGCCCGGGCGGACAACAGGTAACCGTTCTTGATACGGGGATTGGACGGAAAAACCCCCGGCCATGCATCGAAAACCGTAAGCCGGGGATTTCCCTGGGGGCTGGCAGGCACCGCGCGTTCACGGTGCCTGTGCCTGGGCGGAGTCTAGCCTCTGGGGGTGACTTTGAGCTTGCCGCTCGGATCAAAAGCGATCTTCGCATCCAGGAACTGCGCGTTGTAACCGTTCTCCTTCAGCGTCTGGTAGGCCATGGAGGCCCGGACCCCGGTTTTACAGTGGATGACAATCTTCTTGTCCTTGGGAATCTCACTCAGACGGGCAGGGACATCCTGGGTGGGGATGTGCAGGGCGCCTTTGATGGCGCCTTCTTTGGTTTCACCCTCGTCCCGGACATCCAGGATGAGGGTGTTTGCCGGCAGGGCGGCTGCAATGGCCTTGAACTGCTTGATCGCGATGGAACCGGGTACCGGCTTGGGCACATAGACAATTTTTTTGCCGGCGCTGCCGGTGGTCATCGTAATCCCGGCTGTCTGCCAGGTCTTGAGACTGCCATCCAGAATGGCGGCGTTTTTGTAGCCCCATCCGCGGATGGTCTTAAACGCTGCGACAGCATCCTGCTGACTGTCTGAGTAGATAATAATCGGCGCCGATTTGACGGACGGGAATTTGCCTTTGGCCCCTTTTTCGGTCAACTCAGCGGGGGAATAGGCTACAGCGCCTTCGATATGACCCTTTTCGACTTTGTCAGGAGTTCTGACATCCACCAGTACCAGTGGGAATTTCTCGGCCTTAGACTGGCTGACATATTTGGGTGAGGTGTAAACAACATTTTTTCCTTTTTTCCAGACGGGAAGTCCACCAATGAATACTCTGATATTCTTATAACCAAGCTTTTCTGCCTTACTGGCAGAAGATGGGCTCAGCCGTCAGGTAGGCCCTCCGCAATAGAAGATGAGCAGTTTGTCCTTGTCCTGGGGGAGTTTTCCGATATTCTTATCAAACTGGCCGTCATAATTGGAAACGGCACCCTGGATATGACCTGCCAGAAACAGTTTCCCGGGTCGGGCGTCAAACAGTTCGTAGTTGCCTTTCTCGGGTCCCATGGCTGCCAGTTTTTCCATCTCCTTGACATCCAGGATCCAGGCCGGTGGAATCGTGGCCGGCTGTTTGGAAGAAACCGCCGTTGCCATCAGGATGTTGCCCTTCTGGACAAAGTCAACCAGGACTTCATGGTCGGCCGGAATCTTGGTAATGGACTTGGCTCCATCGACTTTCGTGTTCTCATCGAAATTCACCAGCCAGGCACCATTTCCGACAAACACTTTCATTGTCTTCGCTTTTCTGGATTTGGCTTCCAGCCTGCCCCGAATCTGGTTGGCTTCCACTTCGTGGCACTGGGCACAAGGCTTCAGCATTCTCGGTTTCTGGGCATCAGCCAGCACAGGCGACCCCACAAACCCCACTGAAGCCATGAACAACGATAACATCAGTAATTTAAAACGTTTTCTCATTCTTTCCCCTCCGTAGTGTCTTTAAAAAAGATCGAAGTTATAAAATCAGTCTCATAAAACAATGGCAAACAAACGGCTGACCCCCTGGCACGGGTTCCTGGTCCATCAATCGGCAGTGACCCGGTCATTTTCCAGACACCCGTAAATCGCTTACGTCTCCTGGTGTTGGATAAGATCCTGTTGTTCCGTTACTGCATAGCTGCAATGGGCATACCAAACCAATAGCCGTCTAATCTGGTTTTTATATAACTGATATTTTTTACTATATCAGCTACAAACAGTCTCCGGAGTGGATCCCGTCGCAGCGGTTTTACACATGTTTATTAACAGGTGTTTAATCCGGAGTTAACACCTGTTGACGACTTCAGCCATGTTCCAAGCCGTGACCATCCCCGGTAAGATTTCCGGGATCAGAACCGGAGACCATCCCGCAGGCTTCGAAACTCAATCGGAAGCCATAACCACCGATAAAAAGAAATTTTCCAGGCCTGCAAGGTGTCTGCTGGAAGCGACTTGGAATATATGGGGCACAACGAAACATGAGAATGGCAAAATCGGGGGACATGTACTTCGTTACGTGTACCCTGATTTTGCTATTCTCATACAGACACCCATGACCAGCAGGTCACAACAAAGGATGAAAAATAGCGATGCCTTCCCATGCCTGTCATAAAGCTGTTTCAATTGCGGATTCGTTTCAAGATGATCTAAGGCGCATGTCGCTCTTCGAAGCTGCAAGTTTCGCTTATCACCCCAACTCGCTTCGCTCAGACAGGCGGGGTTTCTGTCGCTCCATGTCGCCAGGATCATCTAAGAAACTGCTCCACACAATTCAAACAGCTCTATGACAGTCACTCAGCCCAGCTTGTTTTCCTCCGTGATCTCTGTGTCTCTGTGGTGAGTTTTTTCATACAAACGGTGCTGTTCGGAACGTGAATCACAAAAAGGGAACAGGGGTCTGCTGGATGGGATGAAGCGGAGGTGTCAATGGGACGGCGGTGGGGTGGAACGGATAACCCGATCCATGGATCGAATCCGGTTATCCGTGATTGTCGGCAACCGCTTTTATTTGCTGCGATGATACTTGTAGACGCGATGAAAACCGGTCAGCATCACTTCAAAATGCTGCTTGACGGTGTCCCCGGTCGTTGCCAGATACAGGTGCCCGAGGAGAAAGGCCAGTATACCGAAGGCACTGATCAGATGCAGGTAGAAGACATATTTAATATTTTCCTGCCCACCCATCCAGTTGATCAGAAACGACATGGTATCCGGTCGCATCATGATCAGACCGGTGATCAGAATGACGGGCATCAGCCCGAACATGACACTGAAATAGGCCGGTTTTTGAAGCGGGTTCAACCGATGCTCCTTCACCATGTGGTATGGGTGTTCTTCCTGCTTGAAGATGCCGATGGCATAGAATTTTCCCTGTTTGATCAGCCCTTCTGTGAACTCCCAGGCGGCCGGAATAAACTGTTTCACATCCCGGGTCAGGATCTCGTAGACAAGAAAAAACAGGTACTCAACCACCAGGAGGTACCCCAGCCAGTGATGGACCTGGCCGTAGGTATGCCCAGCCCCGGCATAGTGCATCTGAAATCCTGAATACAAAAGTCCCAGAATCGTAAAGGCATTAAGCCAGTGCCAGAGACGTGAAAAAAGGCTGTAAATGTATTCCTGCCCAACCTCCTCCAGTTTTTTGGGACGTCTGCGATTGGCCACAATCCTTCCCAGGCCGTGCATCATGGCGAAACCAATAGCTCCCAGGGATGCCAGGATACCGAAAATCTCGATCGCTGGATGGGTGGTCGACCCGATCACATAGTTATAGGGCCTGTCCAGATCTGAAATATCCTTGACCGCATAGACGTCGGCCCTGCTTCCTCTGGTTTCCATGTAAGGCACGCCAGTCTCTGCGCCAGCGGAAACACTGGCTGTCCAGAAGACTAGGGACACCGCGGCTGCCAGCAGGAGATAAAGGAGATACGCGATCAGATGTCTGCGAACGGTTCTGGTTTTCATTTAACACCCCTCCTCTTCTTCCTCTTCGTCTTCTCCGAGTTCGACCTCTTCCTCTTCCTCTTCGACGATATTTTTGACCCCGGCCAGCAGCCATTTCTGCCCTTTCTTCTTCAACAAGGGATCATTCCCGGCCAGGAAATAGGCCATCGCTTTAATTTCCGGTTGAACAGCCTGATCATCCCCACTCAGACCCGGGTTCAGAATATTTGCAGCGAAGCCATTGAACCCGCCATCCAGATAGCGGACATCATAGCCGTAGTGACGCAATTGGGCAGCGGCTTCCAGGCCATCATCGCTCTGGCTGCCATAGACAATAACCGGCATCTGCAGATTGTCAAAGGTCTTTCTGATCCAGGCAACATCACCCAGATTGCTCCTGTCATAACATTTCAGGAGATGGATCATCTTTTTCTGATCGGTACACGCCTGGGCGTCCAGGAAACCGGCCACCTCAAAATCACGCTTTCCTTCAGCCATCCAGCCAGCGAGTTGTTCACTGGTGACTGGATTGCGCTGCAGCTGCTGCTGATAAACCGTCAGGTCCGGCTGTACCAGCGGATTACTGCCACTGGCAATGCTGAATGCTGCCAGGAGCAGCCCCAGAGCGACACTGACGATAATAAACATGCGGGGTATGGCGATATTCGCTTTTGTTTGCATGGGTTTCTCACTCTTGATATATATTCAATAAACGTCTGACACCGATGGTTCAGCCGACGGGTTTGGAAAACTATTTCTTCGGGTAAAGACGACCTTCGAATTTCCCCAGCAGGTAAAAGGTTGCAAAAGCAATGATCACCACCAGCAGTACAACCAACCCGTAGGGTAACCCCAGTAGACTGTTCAGCATCATCTTCCCATCGCTTTTCGACAGCAGGGGTTCAAAAATCCAGGAAAAGGTTTCGGCATAAATCAGAACGCCGACAAAAAATCCTGCAATAAAAATCCAGGCATCAATCTTCTTTGCTGCACCTGCAACAATTGATGTGCCCGGTCAGTAACCACCTATGACCATCCCCGCCCCCAGGAGGAGACCGCCGATGATCTGGCCCGAGAGATTCAGCCCGGCGAGTTGAACCAGACTGAGATCCAGCAGCCCCAGGTAGTAAAACAGAAAGGTCAGCATCATGGCGGTTACTACCGCGGAAAACATGATTCGCATGACGGCCCAATCCTCACCATAGAACATGGCGGCAATCTTGCGGGAGTTACCCATGCCGACACTTTGCAGGATATAGCCAAAAGCGAATCCGATCAGGATGCCGATGACAATCATCCCCGGATAGCTAATAAATCCCAGTTTAAACAATGGTGCTACCATTTTATCTCCAATGTCTCATATGTATGTTTGTATGTTGAATTCTTACAGCCATTCCCGGCGGACAAAAAAAGCCACGGTCAATCCCGCGACAAAAACCGAAATAAAAAACACCCAGCCGGCAACGGCCATCACAGAGGCTCCTGTCAATGCCAGACCACTGGTGCACCCACCAGCCAGGCGGGCTCCCGTGGCAACCAGGATTCCACCGAAAAAAGCGGTCAGGGCTCTTCGTTTATTGGTTGTGTGATCGCCTTTCAGCATGATGGCGTTCATTCTTTTTCCCCGAATCCCAGCCACCAGACCCCCGGCAAAAATCCCGAGCAGCATGTATACCAGCCAGTTATCCAGGGGATGGATCGAGCCGCCGAGGTAACGGCCGAAATAGTCGATCGTTGCCGTGTAGTCCGGGGCGACTGAATCCATACTGAAAGCCAGCAGGCGGGTCAGGGCCCCGGATCCGCCGAGTCCTTTCCCGATCAGAAAGAAAGACAGAAACAGAATCGTCCCGATACCGATACCACCGATATAGGGATTCAGATATGGTTTTTCACCTTTTGGTGCATCGATCATGGTCTATCCTTGAAATGTGTCACCGGCAGCAACCCATCAGGGATAATGTCCCCCTGTTGGATCCTGGATGACATGTTTTTTTATATTTAACTGGCTTTAACGGCCTTTTTTTCAACCGGAAGCAGAAAATAGTATTTGGGCTTGGTTCGCTTGTCCTCTCGCTGCACTTTATACTGCCGTGTTTTCAGCAGACGGGATATTTCACTGCCGGAATCCGACAAATCCCCGAAGACCAGGGAACCGGTGGGACAAACCTCGACACAGGCCGGTTGACGATCCGTTCCCAGACGATGCTCACAGAAGGTACACTTATCCACGGTATTGCCCGGTGCCAGATAACGGGCGCCATACGGGCAACCCGAGATACACTGGCGGCATCCTACGCAGAGATCGTTATCCACCATCACAATCCCGTCCTTGACGAAACTGGCCTGGGTCGGACAGACAGACACACAGGGGGCAGATTTACAGTGCTGACACCGATTGGAGAACAGTTCCAGCTTCAATCCACCAGCATCTTCGGTCAATACTTCTTCAGTCCATGTCCTGGCATGTCCGTCCGGCACCTTGTTCTCCATTTTACAGGCCAGGACGCAGGCATCACAAGCAACACAGGTGGTTAAGTCAATACTCATTCCATATCTTGCCATTATTTCCTCACTAGACAAATGTCACAAAATTTACTTGAGAACCGGTGGATCCCATAATGGGGTCGAGTTCGTATTCCGATAGCAGTCCGTTGTCATCGGCTCCGACCTTATAGGACCTGGTTAATCGTTGATCGCTGCGGCCGAATCCATGGGCCATGTAGACACAGTCCTGGCGGATCCGCTTGGTTACCCGGACCTTGACCGGATTGCTTTTGACACCCTGCCCGTTTTTAAGCACAACGGGCTGTCCATCTTTCAGGCCATAAATCCTGGCAATGTCGGTGTTGACCCAGACCGCGTTCTCCGGAAAGAGTTCCAGCAGCATGGCGTTATTGGACGTCCTGGAAAAGGTATGCTGGGGCGTCCTGCCGTAAAGCAGCCGAAAATAGTTGTCCGGGGGTTGTGGATGATGTATGAACTGGGGCATGGGGTCGAAGCCCGCTTTTGCCAGGGTTTTTGAAAAGAGCTCGACCTTTCCAGAGGGCGTTCTGAATTTCATCTCCGGCTGTTCGAAGGCCTTTTTCAATACCCCCCCCTTCTGGTTAATATCCTTGATGGACGAACCCATCTGTTTCAACTGGTAGTCGATAACCTCACTGAAATTCACATAGTTAAAATGTTCGCCCAGACCCAGTCGTTCAGCCAGCTGCTTGGCAATCCACCAGCTCGGCTTGCTCTGATAGAGGGGTTTGACAACCGGCTGCCGGATGGAGACAAAGGGCTCCCGCCATTCGGGGGCATTCATGACATCGTAACGCTCCAGGTAGGTCGTATCGGGCAGCACGATATCCGCATAACCGGTGATTTCAGCCGGCATGGTTTCGACCACCACCATCAGGTCCAGGTGCTGCACCGCCTCGGCGATCAGGTCCGGGTTGGGGACAGCACGGACCAGGTTGGTACTGTAGACCAGCCACCCTTTCACCGGGGCATTCTGTGTGGCGCCCTTGAATCTGCCCGGGATGGTGGCATCGATAATATCCTGAACCGGGGTGCTGGTCCCCAGAGGATACTTTTCCTTGTCTTCGATCGCATGTTTTGCTTTGACATGTGACTCCGGGTATGGAAATCCGGGAACCTTGATCCGGTCGCCCAGGAAAATACCGCTCTCTGAACCCCATGCGCCCAGCAGGGCGTTGATGATGGCCATGGCCCGGGCCCGCTGGGTATCATCGCCATACCACGCAAACCGTCTGCCCGGAAACAGGAGTGAATGGGGGATGGCGGCACCCAGTTCGCGGGCTGTCTGGCGAATATCCCTGGCTTTGAGACCGGTATACGGGGCGGCCCATTCCGGGGTCGTTTTTTCCACATGCGCTTTCAGTTCATCAAAGCCGGTCGCATAGGTCTCAATAAATTCACGGTTATACAGTTCCTCATAGATCAGGACATGCGTCCAGGCCAGCAACAGCGCAATGTCTGTTCCCGGGCGGATTGGCAGCCAGTGTTTTGCCTTGCTGGCCGCGGTTGAGAATCTCGGATCCACCACGATATGACTGGCACCGTTACGAAGTCCGGTGGTGTAATCCTGCACTGTCACATTGTGCATGTTCTCACCCAGATGGCCGCCAATAAAGGCAACGACCTGGGCCTTGTCCAGGGCGACACGCTCAACACCGCCCGGCCCCTTGCCGAATGTCAGGGACCAGCCCAGATCCCGGGCGCCGCGACATTGTGCATAGGAGGGATGACCTTCGGTCTCCGAACCGATGGCATGCCACAGCCTCTCGAATGGATCTGCTCCCTTGCCGTGCTTGAGCAGCGCCATGGATTCCGGTCCATGGGCGGCCATGATGGACTTCATTTTCCCGGCGACATGGTCCAGCGCTTCCTGCCAGCTGACGGCCTTGAACTGATTGTCGGAGGTTCGCATCAGTGGTGTTTTGAGGCGATCCGGGTCGTACAGCTGGCCCAGTCCACCGGTCCCCCTGGGGCATAATTTCCCGCGGGAAATCGGATGGGCCGGATTACCCTCAATCTTGATCGCACGGCCGTTTTTAACCGTCACATTAATCCCACATCCCATGAAACAGACATCACAATAGGAGGGAATCACCCATTCACCCCGGGTGTCGTTTTTGTCAGCATCCGCATCGCTGTTTGCGCTTCTGGCACTGCCGGACATCAACGCAGATGCGCCGGCGACCGCAGCACCACCCAGAATCGCGGATTTGGTTAAATCGATAAACTTTCTTCTTGTAATCGTTGCCATCTGTTTTCCTAATAAATTTCAGAAAATTATGTCTTGACTAAACAGTTGTAAACAGGATGTGCACGGGAACAGGATCCTCCTGTTCCATCAATATTCGAACGGCTTGAACCGGGCGTTCTGAAGGTTGCTGTTGACAGCCACGGCCCGATCCACAATCTGATAAAACCGAATTCCTCATGGGTTCAACCTCTATTTAACGATGTTCAGCTGTTTAATCTGTTAAGTTGCAATAGGTGTACCTTTTATAAAATAAGACCTTCCGCACATTTAATATGCTGTTATTTTAGTATAAATATCTTTTAACGGTGGATTCCCGGTCAGAAAATTGCTTTGACAAATTAACGACTGTTAAGTTAAGATTAACACTCGTTCAAGCGAACCCTGAACAGTTTCATGATTATTCATGACACCGGTTTTCTGAATTCAGGTATCCTATCGCAATTCATCCAACATCTCTCAGACAGCGGGACATATGGCGGTCGAAAAACAGCTGAACCGACTGGAAAATATTGATATCGGAAAATATTCCGAAAAGATCATCGAAACAATGGCCGAAGCCCTGGTCTTGATAGCTCCGGATGGGACCATTTTAATGATCAACAAATCATTTGAAAAAATGTTTGGCTACCAGGCTGATGAAATTGTCGGAAAATCCTGTACCCATCTCAATTGCGACCTTTGTGAAACAAGCTCCGGCAGCAAGCTGAGTAAGTGGTGCTCGCTCTTTTCTTACGGGCTGGCCGTCAAAAAACGATGTCATGTCCGGAAAAAGGATGGCAGTTATCTGCCGGTTCTGAAAAACGCCTCCCTGCTGAAGGATGATAACGGGAATGATATCGGTGCTGTGGAAATTCTGACGGACATTTCGGAAATGGACCGTCGGGATCAGACAATTGATTCACTCTCCCGGCAATTACCCGAGGATTCAACATTCTATGGCATTGTCGGGAAATCACGGGTGATTCAGAAAGTGTTCGAACTGATGAAAAAGGCCGCCCAGAGTGAGGCCCCGATTATCATTTACGGCGACAGTGGCACGGGTAAAGAACTGGTGGCGCAGGCTATCCACAAACTCGGACGACGAAACAACGGGCCTTTTGTCCAGCTCAACTGTGCCGCCCTAAATGAAAGCCTGCTGGAAAGCGAACTGTTTGGCCACGTCAAGGGGGCGTTTACTGGGGCTTATCGACATCGTATCGGCCGATTTGAAACAGCCAATGAGGGTGACATTTTCCTGGATGAGATCGGAGATGTCCCTCTTTCCATCCAGGTAAAGCTGTTACGGGTTCTGGAACAGAAACAGATTGAACGGGTGGGTGACCATCAACCGATTCCGGTGGATGCCCGGTTGATCACCGCAACCAACAAAAATCTGCAGGAGCTGATTCAGAGAGGAGAATTCAGAGAAGATTTCTTTTTCCGGATCAACGTCATACCCATCCATGTGCCCTCCCTGAAGGAACGGCTTGATGATATCCCCCTGCTGGTGGATTACTTTATCCGCCAACTGCGCAAGCGAACTGAGAAGAAAATCACGGGACTGACATCGGAAAGTCTTGATCTTTTGCTCACCTATTCCTGGCCCGGCAATATCAGAGAATTGAAAAGCGTGCTGGAATATGCCTTCGCCGTTGCTGAAAAGGGACTTATCCGGGTGGATCAACTGCCGCAGAATGTGTTAAAGACAGATGGAGCGGCGGTTCAAATCGAAAAAGCAACGCAGCACGATGATTCCGATGAAAAAATCGAGCTCATCCAGGCCCTGACCGAGGCAAACGGCAATCAGTCTCAAGCGGCCCGTTTACTGGATGTCAGCCGTGTGACAGTCTGGAACCGGATGAAGAAGTTCAACATCGACCTGAAAAAGACCCTCCACTGATGGAACGCAGGGCACCTTCGATACTCCCTGCCGAAAATCTGGATCACCCTGATATATCATGATGACAATAACCAGGTCGGACCTGCCCCGATTGAACCCGGGGAAAGGGGCCTACTGTGTCTGGATCGGAATTCAATGAGGAAAACGGATTTGGTGGAGAAAAGAACAGTCTGTTCCCGCAGCAGACGATTGTTGCTGACGGCAATCGCGGCACTTTTTTTTCTGCTGCCGGCGGAGAATCCGTTGTATGGAAGGTCAGTCACCGTTCCATTTCACAGTCACGCCGGAAAAATCCCCGGAGAGTTCCTGCGACCGGTTTTCAAGCATAGTCGCACCTTCCCGGAAGTCATCCTCATCCCCGAGGAAAAGGGATGGTTGATATCCATACTGCTGCCCTATATCGTCCGGGAAACAGATCCAACCCTGCTGCCCGATCTGTTTGTCGTTCCAGAAACACCGTCACTGACCTGTGATCGATTTCTCTCAAGTTTCAAAGATCGGAAAATTCTATCGTTTGTCAATCCGGAACGAATTCAAAAGGACTATGGTATACGATTTGCGGACCTGGAGTACTTCAGCCTGAGCGACACCCCTTTCAAGGCTGCCCTGCAGTTGGCGGATGCTTTCACCGACAGCACCCCGCATGTGATGCTGGGCAGCCTGAAAGACCCGGAACAGTTCATACAGGCTGCCATATTTGCAGGCCAGATCGGGATTCCCTTTGTTCCCCTTCGAAACCGGGTGGATCGGGACGCGCTGCACCTTTTTTTCCAAAAAAAA
>JAHJRI010000075.1 GCA_018830885.1 bacterium
CTGAATCGGTGATCCGGGATGTGGATATGGCCAAGGAGATGGCGACCTTCACCCGGAACCAGATCATGACGCAGTCTGCAACAGCGATGCTGGCGCAGGCCAATCAGCTGCCCCAGAACGTTCTTCAGTTACTGGGATAGCAGAACCGGGGAGACGAGAGCGTCAGGCGCTCCCCATTTTCATTGTTTCCAGTAGCCGGGTCTGGGTATCAGGGAAGATGATGCAGATCGGATCTGGCTACTGAATTCTTTCTGAACCCATGGGGTTTGGAAAATTAAAATTGTAGGGGACATAATCTACAAGGAGGTGGATTTGACTTTTCGAGTTAATCATAATGTTCCGGCAGTAAATTCACATCGAAATCTTCAGATGAATGATGTGAACCTGTCGAAGAATTTGGAAAGGCTCTCCTCCGGGGTGAAGATAAATCGGGCTGTAGACGGTCCGGCCGCATTCATGATTTCTGAGCATATGCGATCTCAGATTGCCGGGTTAGATCAAGCAATTGACAACTCGGAAGTTGCGGTTTCCTTGATTCAGACGACGGACGCGAATATGTCCGAAGTCAGTTCGCTGTTGAACAGGATGCGACAGTTAGCCATTCATGCGGCTAATGAAGGTCCCAACAACGCTGCGACATTGGAAGCCGATCAGTCAGAGATTCATAATATCTTACAGACGATAGGTGATATCGCCGGTAAGGCCCAGTTTGGCAATGTTAAGTTGCTGGATGGTTCCATGGAAGCAACCGGGACCACGACGGGTGATAATCTTGAATTCGTCGGTGCCTCACTGAAAACAGGTGATTCCCGTGAAAACGGGTTTGAAGTCAGGATTAAACAACTGGCAACAAAAGCGCATGTGATTGGTAAAACGGCCCTAACCCAGGAGATTATCAGTGCAGGTGAAACCCTGACGGTTTTTGAGGATGGCAAATCGGCATCCTATACGACCACGAAGGATGACACGGCTGATATAGCTTTGAAGAATTTGCAGGCAAAAATAGACCGAGCGGGTATCCAGGTGCAATCGAGCCTTGATGAAGCCGGTAATATTAATCTGAACCACAAGCAGTATGGCTCTGCACACAGTTTCCAGGTTACCAGCAGTACGGCAGGTGTGTTAAGTGAGCAGGGGGGACAGATTAATGTAGCAGCAGCTGGAAAAGACATCATTGGAACCATCAACGGTGAAACCACTATCGGAAAAGGGCAGATCCTGACCGGTATTGACGGCTCCAAGTGTGTTGACGGTCTCAAAGTTCGATTTTATGGCGAAGGAAAGGATTTTCTGCGGGATATTCTCTGTGAAGTGGAAGACAAACCGGTTGACGGAGAGCCCGCTGAAGGTGAGCAGGAACAGAAGCCTGAAATTCCGCCGGAAGGTGTCGCTGTGGGGCGTGTTTTTGTAACCCAGAACGGGACCAAGTTTCAAATTGGTGGGAATAAGCTTCAGACGGCTGGGATATCGATTAAAGGGGTCCATCCGGACACTTTGGCTACCAATATCGTAAACCAGTCTGATTTTAACCGGTTGTCCGATGTTGATGTCAGGACCTTTCAGGGAGCCCAGGATACGATTATGCTGGTCGACGAAGCGATCAACCAGATCACGTCCAACCGGGCGGATCTGGGTGCGTTTCAGAAAAACACCCTGGAAAGCAATCTGTCCAATATTCGGATAGCCAACGAGAATCTGGTCTCTTCTGAATCCATTATCCGGGATACGGATATGGCCAAGGAGATGGCCTCATTCACGAAAAATCAGATCATGTCGCAGTCATCAAATGCCATGCTGGCACAAGCCAATCAGATGCCGCAAAGAGTGTTGCAGCTGTTGGGCTAATAGTCAGCCTGAGCCTTTATGGGGGGTTTGACTTCCAGTAAGCCGTGAAAGCGGACGGTTTGTCAGAATTTCCACAGGGGCTGCGGCATTGATTGTCAATGACCGTTTCTGTTCGACAGGTCTGTGTATGAGGTCTTGCACAGATGGTTATGGAAGCGATTTTTCTGAGGTTGAAATGACTCGGTATTCCTTGTTTGAGCGAAGGAAACCGGCTGTTGGAATTGGATGGACCCGGACAGTGGTGGGGACCGTTCAGATGCCGGTATACATGTGACAGGGGCAGTCTGTGCTCTATCTGCTGAACCTGAACAGAGGATACGTGTGCCCTTCAATGTCACCGATCAAGACAACCAGGGAAATGAACTTTTTTATGTTTTTATTTAGTTTGTGGTGTTCCTGTCAGGTGTGTCGGAAACGATACCCGGCAACAGAATACCATTCTGGAAATCGGTGGAGAAACGTTGCAACCCATCCGGTTTGCAAACGGATCATCTGAACGATATTCGGGAGATCGATCCACTTAACTGGCCTGCAAGGATGCAGGTCTGGTTTTCCATCTGATTTTCGCGATAAATATGTAACCACTACAAGGAGGTAGGTTATGAGCTTACGAATTAATCACAATACCAGTGCTATCAATTCCCATCGGAATTTGCAAGCCAATCAAGCCAATATGGCCAAAACCCTGGAAAGGTTGTCATCCGGCTTGAAAGTGAACCGTGCGTCTGAAGGACCCGCCGCTCTGGTGATTTCAGAGCAAATGAGAGCGCAGATTGCTGGCTTGAATCAGGCCATCGACAACTCTGAAACTGCGGTCTCTCTTGTCCAGACGGCTGAAGCCAACATGTCGGAAATCAACAACCTTCTGACCGGGATGCGCCAACTGGCGATCCATGCTGCCAATGAGGGTGTAAACGACGAGGTCATGCTGGCGGCGGATCAGAAAGAGGTCGAAAATGCCCTGGCGACCATCGATCGGATTTCCAACCAGGCCCAGTTTGGCAACAAGCGACTTCTGGACGGATCCAGGGGTGCATTTGGTACCACCACTGGCGAAGACCTTGAATTTGTGGGGGCGACGCTGAACACTGGTGATTCCCGGGCACATGGCTTTGATGTCAAGATCACCCAGGCGGCGACCAAAGCGAGTGTGACCGGCAGTACAGCCATCACTGATGAAATCGTCAAGGCCGGTGAAAAGATGACCGTGATTGAGGAAGGCCGTATGGCAACCTATACATCCAATGCGGATGATACGGCTGCCACCATGGTGCAGAACCTCAGAAACGAGATCAACCGCAAGGGGCTGGATCTGGATATTTCTCTCAACGCCGAGGGTCGGATCGAGATCAAGCATCGTGAATATGGTTCTGACCACAGCTTCCAGGTTTCCAGCAGTACGGCGGGTGTGCTCAGCAAGGAAGGGGATCAGATCGAGATCTCAGGATCTGGAAAAGATGTTAAGGGCACCATCAACGGTGAATCCGCTGTCGGTAAGGGGCAGATCCTGACTGGCGTGAAAGGCGCTGCCTGCGTGGATGGTTTGTCGATCCGCTACTATGGCGACGGCAAAGACCTGGAGATCCCCCCGGATTGCGTGGTGGCGGATATTGAGGTCGAAGGTGAAGACGGTCAGGGTAAGCAGCCGAGACCTGAAATTCCGGCTGAAGGTGTGTCCATTGGTCGGGTGTTCGTGGCCCAGAATTCCATGAAATTCCAGGTGGGAGCGAATCACAACCAGACGGTTGGGATCTCCATGAAAGCGACCAATCCTGAAAACCTGTCGAATGGTATCGCCAATAAGTCCAACTATCAGAGTCTGGCGGATATCAACGTGACCAGTTTTCAGGGCGCTCAGGACTCCCTCCGGATGATCGACGCCGCTATTGAACAGATTACCTCGGATCGGGGTGAACTGGGGGCTTTCCAGAAAAACACCCTGGAAAGCAACCTTTCCAACCTGCGGGTTGCCAACGAGAACCTGGTATCTTCGGAATCCATCATCCGTGATGTGGATATGGCCAAGGAGATGGCAACGTTTACCCGAAATCAGATCATGTCTGAATCGGCGACAGCGATGCTGGCACAGGCGAATCAGCTGCCTCAGAACGTTCTGCAATTGTTAGGATAATCCTTTCCCGGATCCTCCCCCGGTTTCAGCGGGGGGAGGATTCCCACCAGAATCCCTCTCCTGGATCTATAGCGGGAGAGGGATTTTCTGTTTCATCCTTCCCGGGCACCCTTTCCTCTCCGTTGGACCGGCTCCTCATATTCCCTTTGTTGTCAGCAGGTGGTGACAAACAGCTCGCAACACGATACGCTGTTACCATAATGGGGAACACTTTCCGGATGGAGCAGACTGATTTTATTGTAACCATGGCAATCTATCAATTGAATGAGGCGATCATATTTCCGGACCCATCCCTGGCTGATGAGGGAGGACTTCTTGCTGTCGGCGGTGATCTGAGTCCGGAGCGTATTCTGCTGGCATACAGTATGGGGATTTTCCCGTGGTACTCGGAAGGACAACCGCTGTTGTGGTGGTCTCCAGATCCCCGTGCCATCCTGACTCCGGACAGGGTTCACATCTCAAAAAGCCTGCGGCGGGTATTGAGAAGCCACAAATTCACTGTCCGCTTTGACAGCCGGTTTGAGGACGTGATCCGCAACTGCAGCGAAACCAGGCGGTCAGGGCAGGATGGCACCTGGATTACCGACGATATGATAACGGCATACTGTGGTCTGCATGAGGCCGGTTATGCACATTCAGTGGAAACCTATCTTGAGGAGGAGTTGGTCGGGGGACTCTACGGAATCTCCCTGGGCAAGGCATTTTTTGGGGAGTCCATGTTCAGCCACCAGTCGGATGCTTCCAAGGTCGCTTTTGTGTCGTTGAGCAAACTGGTTGGAAATTTTGGCTTTGATTTTATCGACTGCCAGCTTCCCACCCCCCATTTGGCCAGCCTGGGTGTCACCAGGGTCAGTCGGGAGGACTATCTGGTGAAATTGCATCTGGCTCTCTCCAACCATACCTATCGGGGGAACTGGTCAAAATACAGCTCCTGACGGGGGTCAACGGCTTCTATCACATTGTATACCACTGTTTTTTTAAGAGCAGCGAGGTCGCCACGTCAGCTCAGGATCCCCGGGCAGTAAGCATTTGCCGTGTTGCCAGCCTGTTTTCCCCCGGTTCTATATGGGCTATGGTGACAAATAACGCCGCGGGGTTGATTCGCAGGGATCCGACTGTTTGCCAGAAAAAAAGAAAACAGGATACAAATTATTGAATGGTTGTGTTAGGATGACCATCAACCGGAATCTGCGGTATCGAAAACCTTGGGAAACCTGATTCTGGACGGATTGGATTTCCTGGCACCATATTGCACCTTGATTCAATGGAACTCAGTCAGCATCAAAGGGTTGATGTTTCAATAACCCTGGAAGCTGTGGATGGACCTGTGCGTTTCTTGAAAGATCAACCCTTTGTTGCGGTCAGTTCGATCATTTTAATTAATCAAGGTGCCCCATAGAATAAGCGTAATTCAGGAGATCGGAATGGAAAACAATAATAATATCAAAGATTTTGAAGGTGTTATCAAGGATCAGAGATCCAAGAAGCTCAGCCATGAAGAGGTTGCCAAAACCATCAGTCAGCTCCCCAATGAGCATATGGTTGAGTATCTTGAGTTCCTGGAACATAACTGTCCGGAACAGGTCTCCAAAGATATCTGTGAGAAATTTCTGCGCAAGCTGGGCTCAAAGAACCAGCAGTTTATTGACAAATGGGCTCCCAGACTGAATTCCGTTACCCTGGAGAAGCTGGAAAAACTGGTTTTGGCCAGGGCCGACAATCTTCTCGACACCTATCTCCACCTGATACTTCCGGATGAAATCTTAAATGAGTTTGTCATTTTAAAGGCCAAACGGATCAATGAAAAATTCAGGAACAAATACCACAACGCCCTGGCCCTGATCGAACTGGCCGTTGAACTGAACCGGGTCGAGGACCCGGAAAAGCTGTTTGACACCTTTTTAAAAATGGAGAATCGGTATTACGAGGAGAATGAACCCAACGTGGATATAAACACCTTTTTCAAGCTGGTCATTCCAATGCTGAGAAAATATTCGGTCAAAAAGGGCCCGGCAGAGTTTTACGAAATGCGCGATAAGGTGCTGGATGAGCTGAGAAAACACGGTGTCAATCCCGGGCATCTATCGATCGAAATTCTGGAGAGGCGCGGCAAGCACCGGACTAAACCCCCTGCGCAAGGCCATTATCACGGTTATGATCTATTTCACCTCCCGTCCGACTGAAAAGTTGATTCCCAGACACCGGATACGTCATTTCCAATAAAACTGTCCGTGTGACAATTCTTATGGAAGACGGGCGGTCTCCTTTTCAACATCCACTGTAAAATCCGCACCGGGCTCCCCAAACGGGGTGCCCTTGAACTGCTTCTCAAAGCTGGCCATCATCTCTTCCAGGGGAACATCCGCATACTCTCCCCGGAATTGCAGGTATTCCATATGCCGGTTTCCTTCCAGGTCAAAAGCATGATAGATGGAATCGGTCTTCCCGTCGAATTCGAGGGGTTTGAGGCGGAATTTTTCACACAGTTCGATATTAAAGGCCGGGGTGGATTTTACCCATTTTCCTGCCAGATAGATGGCGGCATACCCATGCCATTTGTATATATCGGTCTGCATGCGTTCCCGCATGCGGGCCGTGGAGAGATGGTTTCTGACGTCGGCGTACCCCAGCAGGGCAGGAATTCCCATCAACCGGCAGCAGGCCGCCAGTAAAACGGCTTTAGGGACACACCATGCCTCTCCGGCAGCGATGGTCGTTGATGCTTTCAACCCCTCAACTGAGAGGTTGAATTTGTATGGGTTGTAGCGGATACCATCCCGAACGGCATAGTAGAGATTGACCGCCTGTGTTACCGGATCGCTCGAATTCCCGGCATGGTCTCTGGCAAAACGCTGCACGGTGTCGTGATTAAAATCGATGCAGGGGGTTACTTGCATATAGGGCATTAAATCTTGATTCATCGTTAAACTCCATGTTTGTTAGCGTTTGAAACAATGCTGAACGCTGCCGGATTTCCTACCCGACATGTTTCGCCTCCTTGAAATACCGGAACCAGGGTTTCCCGGACCGATTTACATCAGGATCCACTCCCAACGCCGGGTATTTGAACAGGCTCCCCCCGGGGTCGTCGTGTCCGGATATAAAGCATAGACTCAGGGTTGATAGGTCTCCAGGATACTTCTCGTCTGGTTTTCTTCAAATTCCAGCAACAGGTTGGGGGGGTCAGCCATGTAAGTGAAGTGAAAGGCGGTTTTTTCTTTCGGCAGGATCGAATTGACCAGCAAGGAGGTCGGTGTCAACAGGATTCTGATGGCCGATTTCACACCCAGCGGCGTATTGATCTGCGATTCGCCGATAATGCTGACGTCTATTTCGAACTTGCTGAAAGAGACAGGCAGTCCTTTCCGTTTCAGCTCGATAGCCACCACCGGCAGATAAAGCGTGAAGGTCAACCTGCGTTTTTCCCGCAGCTCCTGGATGGACTTCTGGAGGTACAGAGGCAGAACTGCAAAGGGAACCAGTCCTTCTTCCATTTCCAGCGACAGTTCCAGGTGCTCGTCTCCATCCGTTACCTCTGTCACCAGGTCAGTTCCGGTCATGCGGTTTGAAATGCTGATACCGGTTCGATAGTCGGTTTCAGAGGAGGATACCGGTATCCCCGTTTGAAAATCAAACCAGGTCTTTTTTTCTGAAAATTTCTTCTGTTCTAGATCCAGGTTCTGGCTGACCTCCAAAAAATATTTTTTCCCCGCTTTATGCGTGGTTTTTATTTCAATAATTGTATAACCTGTAATCTTGTTCTGTTCGAGATGCCAGTGTTTATATTTTATCAACTTGGTGGGACGTAACTGATTTCTGAAATCGATGCTGAAACCCTGGGTGCTGGCACACACCAGCATCAGGAATATGATGAAAATTCGTTTCAGGGGTCTGTTTTTCATGTTGATATTTGATGACTGTGGATTTGAAAAGAACGGGCTTTTCTGCTAACACTGTTCAGAAAAAACGCACCCTTTCCAAGCGAAATGCCATGTCAGCGAAGTTCAATGGCGGTCCTGCAGGCACATTGCTGAACGATGCCTCCATGACTGTGATCAATAACTGGAAAGGTATGTCTGTTTGTCCGTTTTATTTTCATTCACCTCATACTGGCAAGGTCTTTTTTGCGATCAACTGAAATCGTTACGGGTTTTTATGGCTGTCATCAACTTTACCAAGATGGAAGGGGCGGGAAATGACTATATCTACATCAACCTGTTCGAGGAGACGGTTTCAGACCCCGTGGGACTTGCCAGGGAAATCAGCCATCGACACTTCGGTGTCGGGGGCGACGGACTGATTCTGGTAGCTCCCAGCCGAAAAGCGGACCTCAGAATGATCATGTACAATAGTGATGGTTCTGAAGCTGAAATGTGCGGCAACGGCATTCGCTGTGTCGGTAAATACGCATGGGAGAGCGGGCTGGTGTCAGATCCTGCCATTACGATTGAGACGGGTGCGGGTATAAAAGCGCTGCAGCTTTCTGTCGACCTCGAAGGAAAGGTTTCGTCCGCCCGGGTTGAAATGGGGGTCCCCATTCTGGATGCCGTCAGCATTCCCAGCCGTCTCTCCGGTGACCGCATTGTTGCCCATCCATTCGATTTTGACGGTCTTACCCTCTCCGGAACCCTTGTATCCATGGGGAATCCACATTTTGTCACCTTTGTTGATGATGTCGGGCAGGCACCGGTGAGGGAATGGGGACCCATTATCGAAAATCATCCATTGTTTCCACAGCGGATCAATGTCGAGTTCGTTCAGGTCCTTTCCTCGTCCGAGGTCATCCAGCGCACCTGGGAGCGTGGCTCGGGAGAAACATGGGCCTGCGGCACAGGGGCTTCTGCGGTGTGCGTGGCGGGTCGGCTGACAGACAAAACGGACGCTACCATCGTCAATCATCTGAAAGGCGGGGATCTTACCTTAACCTGGGAGGGACCTGGGCATCCGGTGATGATGGAAGGTCCGGCCCGGGAGGTGTTCAGGGGAACCTGGAATGTGAAGACACCCTGAAACCAAAATTATTGAGTTGAGACTCGAAAAAACGTACCCACAGTCATGCATAATATTTCCCAACTGAAAAACTATTGGATTGTTCGTCCCATCCTGAACCGACTTGCATTCCTAAAGGTGCGGTTCAGTGAAAGCAATATTGAGTTGATCCTGGCCTGCCTGGTCGGTATCGGTGCCGGGCTGGCATCGGTTTTTTTCCGGTATCTGCATCACCAGATGCACTACCTGTTTTTTGAGGTCATCTATCCCTGGCTCTCCACTTTTTCCATCTACCTGTTGCCCCTGATCCCCATGATGGGAGCGGTGATTCTCATCCCATTCTCACTGCGATATCCGGGTGAGATAAACGGATACGGCATGCCGCGGTTTCTGATCAGTGTGCATCTGCACGGGGGGCTAATCAAAACCCGGCAGATTTTTATCAAGATATTCACAGCTGCTTTGACGATCGCGTCGGGTGGATCGGCCGGTGTGGAGGGGCCTATTGCCCAGATCGGTGGAGCCGTCGGGTCGTCCATCGGCCGGTTTTTCGAGATGGGCAGCCATCGACTGAAGGTGCTGGTGGCCTGTGGTTCAGCGGCCGGCATAGCGGCGCAGTTTAATGCCCCACTGGCCGGAGTCCTTTTTGCCCAGGAAATTGTCATGGTCGGTGAGTTCCAATTGCAGACCTTCGGTGTCATCGTTATTGCTTCAGGTCTGGCGACCGCCATTTCACGGGCTTACTATACATCAGCCCCCACATTCGGCGCCCTGCAGTATGACTTTATCAGCTACTATGAATTCGCTTTCTATATTGTGCTGGGATTGCTGATCGGCGTATTGGCCTATCTGTTTATCAAGATCTTCTTTTACACCAGCGACCGGTTTGCGCAGTTGAAACTGCATGCCCAGTTAAAGCCGGTGTTGGGCGCATTTATTGTCGGGGTGCTGGGTCTGGTTCATTTTGGGGTTCTGGGTGACGGTTACACTTATATCAATGATGCCATTCAATCCCCGGAGACCATCACCATTGCGTGGATTGGGCTGCTGGTCGTTTTGAAGATGGTGGCGACATCCATCACCCTGGGATCGGGAAACGTCGGCGGGGTATTTGCGCCCAGCCTGTTCATTGGCGCCATGGCCGGAGCCGTTTTTGGATGGGGTGTGGATTTGCTCTTTCCCTCCATCGGAATTGATCCCGGATCCTATGCGTTGGTGGGTATGGGCGCTTTTCTGGCAGCCGCGACCCACTCACCGATGACATCGATATTTCTGCTGTTCGAATTGACCAGCAGCTATCATGTCATCATACCCATCATGTTTGCCTCCGTCATCGGTGTGATGGTCGCGCGCAGACTGTGTCCCGATTCACTGGATTCCATGGAGCTTTCAAGACAGGGCATCCACTTGCATAAAGGGTCTGAAGCCAATATCCTCAATACCATCCTGGTAACGACAGTCATGGCCAGGGAGTTTGAAAAGCTGCAGGAGACCATGAGTTTTGCCGAGTTCATGGTGTACTTTCCAGGCAGCAAGGCCCAGTATTATCCAATCATGGATGCCGAAGACAACCTGACAGGGGTCGTCTCGTTCCAGGATATACGGGAAATCATGTTGGAGGAGGGACTGGAGCATGTGGTGGTCATGAAAGACCTGGCGGAAACCAATTTGATTACATTGTTTCCCGGTGATAGTCTGACCAAAGCCATCAACAAGTTCGGGATCAAGGATATCGCAGCGATCCCGGTTGTGGATCCCGAAAACAACAGGAAGATTCTGGGAATTCTAAATCGGAAGGATGTCATTGACACCTATAATAAAGCCATTTTGATGCGTGATATAGAAAAGCAGCATTAACAAGGACAAAGGGGTGACAGATGAAAATTGAAATTAAATACTGCGGTGAATGAAACTATCTTCCCAGAGCTACCAGTCTGGTAGATCAGATCAAAACCCATTTTCAGATCCAGGAACGGCTGATTGAATCCAGCGGCGGTGTTTTTGAGGTCAAGTTGGATGGGAAAAAGATATTTTCTAAAATGAGAACCGGCCGTTTTCCATTGGAAAATGAGATTGTCGATCTGATCCGGAATCGACAAAATTAGGGGCACCTTGATTAACTGGAACATAGTCAGCAGCAAAGGGTTGGTGTTTCAAGAACCTTGGAAGCCATGAATGGCTTCCAGGAGCTCCATGGATGGACTCGTGCGTTTCTTGAAAGATCAACCCTTTGGTGCGAAGCTCGATCATTTTTATTAATCAAGGTGCCCTTAAAAAACCCGAATTCTGTGCGATTCACTGGGTGGTCTGGTTGCCAGATACCCGCTAACCCTTATCAACAGCCAGCATGAACGCCTCTATGATCAAGTTTGTCAAACCGGGGAAACCGGTTTTCCATCATACCATGGAAACCCCGCTCGGCGCTCTGACCCTGGTGGAGCAGTCGGGAAAACTGATTGGCACCAATTTCGGCGAGACCCCGCTGGCAGGCGTTCATGACCTGAAAGCCCTTGTGGGGATGGGTTTTGTGTCGCAACAGACCTCGCTGCTGGAAGAAGCAGTCAAACAGGTGTCTGAATATTTTTCAGGACAGAGACAGGTCTTCTCCCTGCCCCTGAACCCCCAGGGAACGCCTTTTCGGCAACGGGCCTGGCAGGCGTTGCTGGAAATTCCATATGGCCGGACCGTCAGCTATGCAGAGCAGGCTGAGAAAATCGGCGGGAAAAACTATTCTCGTGCTGTCGGCCAGGCAAACCACCACAACCCCATTGCGATTATTATCCCCTGTCATCGTGTCATTGGCAAAAACGGAGCCCTGACCGGTTATGCCAGTGGTCTTGGGAATAAGGAATGGCTGCTGAAACTGGAGGCAATGCACCTTTCCGCCTGATTTGCGCTCCCCTGAGTACCCTCTCCCCGGGTCAAATTGGCCCAGATGGTGATTGAGCTGCCCCTTTTTGACCTACTTCCAGCCCTGAGACGGGTCTCGTTTCGACCCGATGGATTCCTGCTAAACATAAATAACTGAAATATAATTAAAAATAATTTTGGCACCCCCATTGCAGTATTAAGAACATCAATCAATATTTTAGTTTGTGAACAGAAAGATCAAACACAATAGAACATCAAGTTGAACCAGCAGGGTTTTTTTGAATCAATCAGAAAGGACCTGACGGTTTGACGATAATCCAACAGAAACGAGGTAAATATGGGAAAAGTAATCGGTATTGATTTAGGAACAACCAATTCATGTGTGGCTGTGATGGAAGGTGGCGAAGCCAAGGTGATTACGAACGCTGAGGGCTCAAGGACCACGCCATCCGTTGTCGCTTTTACAGATACAGGCGAAAGACTGGTCGGGCAGGTAGCGCGCAGACAATCCATCACCAATCATGAGAAAACCATCTATGCAGCCAAGCGTCTGATCGGTCGCCAGTTCGACTCTGAACAGGTGAAAGCCGACATGAAGAGCCTGAGCTATAAAATAGAAAAAGCAAGTAATGGTCTGGTTCAAATCAGGGTAGGGGATAAATCCTATTCCACCGCCGAGATTTCGGCTTTTGTGTTACAGAAGATGAAGCAGACCGCCGAGGACTATTTGGGGGAATCTGTTACCGATGCCGTCATCACTGTTCCAGCTTACTTCAATGACGCACAACGCCAGGCGACCAAGGATGCCGGCAAGATTGCCGGTCTGAATGTGCTGCGGGTGATCAACGAACCCACCGCTGCGGCACTGGCATATGGTCTGGATAAAAAAGGGGAAGAACTGATTGCTGTATTTGACCTGGGCGGTGGAACCTTTGATGTTTCCATCCTGGAGATCGGCGGTGGTGTTTTCGAAGTCAAGTCAACCAACGGGGATACCCACCTGGGTGGTGAGGACTTCGACCAGCGGATTATCGATTATCTGGCCGAAACATTCAAAAAGGATCAGGGGATCGATCTGCGGTCAGACAAGATGGCCCTGCAACGGTTGAAGGAAGCCGCAGAAAAGGCCAAACATGAGCTTTCGTCATCTGTCGAGACCGATATCAATCTGCCGTTCATCACGGCGGATGCATCCGGCCCCAAACATTTGAATATCAAGCTGACCCGGTCAAAACTGGAACAACTGGTGGATGATCTGATCCAGCGATGTATGAATCCGATGCGCGCCGCTTTGAGAGATGCCGGTGTTCAGGCAAGTGATATCAAGGACGTGATCCTGGTCGGCGGGATGACCCGGATGCCGAAGATCGTGGAAACGGTTGAGAAGTTTTTTGGCAAAGCCCCCCACCGGGGTGTGAATCCCGATGAGGTGGTTGCCACCGGTGCCGCCATTCAGGGCGGCGTCATGACCGGAGATGTCAAGGACGTGCTGCTGCTGGATGTCACCCCCTTGTCACTGGGGATCGAGACACTGGGTGGCGTAGCAACCCGACTGATCGAGCGGAATACAACGATTCCGACGAAGAAAAGTCAGGTTTTTTCAACCGCAGCGGACAATCAGCCGGCCGTCAGTGTGCATGTTATTCAGGGCGAGCGGGAGATGGCAGCTGACAATAAGACCCTGGGTCGTTTTGAACTGGTCGGCATCGCTCCGGCACCCCGGGGTGTACCCCAGATTGAAGTATCCTTCGACATCGATGCGAACGGGATTGTAAATGTATCGGCCAAGGATCTGGGTACCGGCAAGGAGCAGAAGATCAAGATTACCTCGTCCAGCGGATTGAGCGAAGCTGAAATCGAAAAGATGGTTCGTGAAGCGGAACTCCATGCTGAAACCGACAAGAAGAAACGGGAACTGATTGATCAGAAGAACCAGGCCAATTCACTGGTATACCAGAGTGAAAAGCTGATTGCGGAGTCCGGTGACAAGATTCCGGCCGATGATAAGGCCGCGATTGAATCCGGTATCGGAAATCTAAAAACAGCGATGGACGGTGAGGATCTCCCGGCACTGAAAGCGGCCATGGAGACTCTGAACCAGTCGCTTCACAAGGCTTCGTCTGCCATGTATGAGAATACGGGCCATCCGCAGGGACCTGACGCCGGTCAAAACGGTGGCGGATCCAAGCAGAAAGAGGATGATGATGTCGTAGACGCTGAATTCGAAGAGGTCGGCGCCCAATAACAGCCCCACCGATCATCCGGGGCATGATGCAGCGCCCGGGGTGATCTCAATGGGTCGAATCACAAAAAGCAGACAGTGACCGTACGTTGCTGTCTGCTTTTGTTCGTTCTGAAATTCGCTGCTTATTCCCCTGCGGGGTTTTGACTCTCTCCATGGGATGCTGGAAGATTTCCCCTGCTTACTCTTCTCCCAGACCCGACCCGGCCATTGAACCATGCACCGTTTTTCGAAGCCAGCGATGGGCTGGATCGTTGTTCATGGCCTCATGCCAGTATTGCATGACCGGTATCCCAGGTAACATCATCGGGGGTTTCAGCATTCTCAAAAAGGTGACATCCAGCGCTTCAGCCAGTTTTCGGGGCAGGGTCACCAGGTACGGGGTTCCTTTCAGGATCTGGGGAATAACCAGGATATGGGGTACCTGCAGGACCACATGCCGTTTGATCCCCTGCTTGCGAAGGCTTTTTTCCAGTCGGTCTTTCTTCCCACTCGGTGCGAAAATAATATGGGGATTCGCCACATAGGTCTCCAGCGTTAATTCTTCGCCGATGCCACTGTGGTCATTGCTGACCATGCAGATAAACTCATCATCAAACAATTTCTGCTGAAAAATACCGGTGCTGACATCCTTGTTGCCGATAATCAGGTCAAAGGCCCCGGATTCCAGGCCCTGTTGAGGCTCAGAAGTGGCCGGGGCGAGCACTTCAATCCGGACTGCGGGCGCCTGCCGGGACAGCTGTCTCATCAATGACGGTAGAATAACGGTTTCACAATAATCCGACATGGAGATAATAAAGGTTCTTTCCAGCTTTTCCGGGGAAAACCGATCCGGGAGGATCAATACGTCCTGGATATTCTTCAACGCCATCTGGATAGGACCTGCCAGTTGCTGGGCCCGGGGTGTGGGGCGCATCCGGTTGGCGGTCCTCACAAAGAGGGGGTCGTCAAAAAGCTTTCTGAGCCTCTCCAGGGCATGACTGACAGCAGACTGGGTTCTGTCAAGCCGGTCTCCAGCCTCGGTGATACTTCCTTCCTGATAGATACAGTCAAAAATGAGCAGGAGGTTCAGATCGATGTTTTTAAGATGAATCGTTTTCATGGCATGAATGACTAAAATTAATTGGACTCATTTTCCGGAACGGAATATCCTTTAAACATACGGTATTGAAATAGTATATTGTGACCTGTTCAGCATCAACAATCCATCAGGGCACAACGAAGGATGAGAATGGTAAAATCGGGGGACATGTACTTCGTTACGTGTATCCTGATTTTACCATTCTCATACAATCTCATTGAGCCGGGCTCCCCAGGTTCTGACAGATCAGGATCAAAAGGCGGTCAACCGGAAATGAAAAACTGAAATACCATTATGGCGCATGCCGGTGGGTTCGTGAACCCGCAATGGAACAAATCGATGATCAGAGAAAGAAGAGGATAAAGATGGGAAAAACACTCTATGAGAAAATCTGGGACAGGCACCTGGTATATGCAAAACCCGGTGTCGTCTCCCTTATTTATGTTGACCGGCATCTTGTTCACGAAGTCACCAGCCCCCAGGCGTTTGAAGGACTGCGGCAACAGAACCGCAAGCTCCGGCGACCGGATAAGACGGTGGCCACGATGGATCACAGTATTCCAACCCGGAACCGCCATCTGCCCATCGCTGATGCTATTGCCGCGCAGCAAGTGGAGACCCTGGAGAATAACTGCCGGGAACACCAGATAAAATTGTTTGATCTTGCCAACCCGGCCCAGGGTATTATTCATGTGATTGCCCCGGAACAGGGGTTTATCATGCCGGGGATGGTGGTCGTCTGCGGGGACAGCCACACGGCGACACACGGTGCCTTTGGAGCCCTGGCCTTTGGTATCGGGACCTCGGAAGTGGAGCATGTGTTTGCGACCCAGAGCCTGCAGCAATATAAGTCAAAGACCATGCGGATCAATTTCGATGGGGACCTTCCGGAAACATCCACAGCCAAGGATATGACACTGGCGGTGATTGGAAAGATCGGGACAGCGGGTGGGACCGGCTATGTGATTGAATACACCGGGGAGGCTGTCCGGCGTCTTTCCATGGAGGAGCGGATGACCCTCTGCAATATGGCTATCGAAAGTGGTGCCCGTGCCGGTATGATCGCCCCGGATGAGACCACCTTCGCTTACCTGAAGAACAAACCCAATATGCCCACGGGTGCGCAATGGGATCAGGCAGTCGCTGCCTGGAAGGACCTGGCGACCGATTTTGATGCCACCTACGATGAGAATATTGCCATTGCCGCCAAAGATATTGTTCCCCAGGTGACCTGGGGAACATCACCGGGACAGGTGACCGGGATCGACCAGCGGGTGCCGTCGCCGGATGACTTTTCAGACCCGGAAGACAAGGAGACCTGTCGTAAAGCGCTGGTCTATATGGGTTTGAAAGGGGGAACCCCCATGACCGAGATTGCCATTGACCACGTTTTCATCGGATCCTGCACCAACAGCCGTATCAATGACCTGCGGGCAGCAGCCAGGGTTGTGGATGGTCACAGGGTGCACGGGTCCGTGACAGCCATCGTGGTTCCCGGATCGGGCATCATCAAGGCCCAGGCAGAAAAAGAGGGCTTGGATAAAATATTCACCGCAGCCGGGTTTGAGTGGCGGGAACCGGGCTGTTCCATGTGTCTGGCGATGAATGATGATGTCCTTCAACCCGGCGAACGCTGTGCATCGACCTCCAACCGGAATTTTGAGGGGCGGCAGGGCAAGGGCAGCCGGACCCATCTGGTTTCACCCGAAATGGCGGCGGCAGCGGCCATTGCGGGGAAACTGGTTGATATCAGAAGCTGGGGACGATAGCCCTGAAACCGGAAAAGCCATCGGATGGCGTTATCAACTGCGAACTGAGACAAAGACAAATCAAACAAACAAGACCCGTCAACCTTACAGGAAACCTATCATGGAATCGTTAACAGTGCATGAAGGGATTGCAGCCCTTCTGGATCGAAGCAACGTGGATACCGATCAGATTATACCCAAGCAGTTTCTTAAAAAAGTCAGTCGCTCCGGATATGGGGCCTATCTGTTCTACGACTGGCGTTTTCTTGACGACGGCAGTGACAATCCGGATTTCGAGCTGAACAACCCGGCGTTCAAGGGAGCGTCAATCCTTGTGGCCGGGGACAATTTCGGGTGCGGTTCGTCCCGGGAGCATGCGCCCTGGTCGATTCTCGATTACGGATTTCGGGTGGTCGTATCAACCAGCTATGCCGATATTTTTTACAATAACTGCTTCAAAAACGGTATCCTTCCGATTGTTGTCAAACCGGCAGAACTGGCGAGACTGATGTCCGAGATCAGGGAGAATGAGGGGGTCCGCTTCAGGGTGGATCTGGCGGCACAACAGCTGAAAACGCCCGGGGGGACAACCATTCAATTTCCGGTCGATGAATTTCGGAAGGAGTGCATGCTCAGTGGGATGGATGATATCGCCTGGTCGCTGCAGCATGAAGCAGCCATCAGCGAATTTGAAAAAAAACAGCGTCTGTCTCAACCCTGGCTCTGGTCCACCTGATCCGGTCAGGTTACCACAACTGAGTTGACGCTGTCGGGATAGGGCGTCGGCACGGTTTTATCAGCCTCGGGATCGTTGAACCACCGGGTTTGATCGATCAGGTATTGGAACTGGTACTCCTTCCCTGCCGCCAGTTCCAGTTCAATCTTGAAATCTCCGTTTTGCAGACGCTTGAGTTTCGTTTTTTTGGTGTTCCACTTGTTGAATTCCCCGACCAGATGAATGGTTCTGGCATCCCCGACCTCTTTTTTATGCAGCCTGAAGGTTAGTCTGCAGGTGGGTCTGGTCTTGAAGTATGTCTTCTTGATACTCATTCAATCCCTCCGCTGGTGGCACGCTGCTGAAAAATGGGTTCCCGACAAAATTCGCTCGCTGTTGATAGGGTCATTGTATCAGGATTGATAAGAATAGGCAATATTATTAATTTATTAGACTGTTGTGAACAACCTGCGGCTGGATGAAATGCGGACTTGACCGGTATTGGCGAAAAACCGTTTTCCTGAAGGGGGCGCTATGCCCGTGGTAATTTAACCATGTGAATTAAAAGGATAAAAAATTATGGAACGGCATTTTCTGCGGATTTGCTTCGACAGGGTGACCAAATGAACTTAAAATATCGGTATATTCGCGGTTTTACAAAATGAAAACAGGACAAAGGAAATCGGATGGATGGTAGCGCAGTTCTCTTTGATATGGATGGAACCCTGCTGGATACACTGGAAGACCTGGGACTGGCCGCGAATCGTATGCTGGCCGCGCAGAACTTTCCCCAGCACCCGCTGGACGCGTATCGCTATTTTGTCGGAGAGGGAGCCCTGAACCTGGTGACACGGACACTGCCAGAGGAAAAACGGGATGAAGAGACCGTTAACCGCTGCCTGCAGGTCTTTCTGGAAAACTATGATCTCAACTGGAAAGAGACAACCAGGCTCTATCCAGGCGTCGCCGACATGCTGGACAATCTGCAGTCACAGGGGTATCGACTGGCCATCCTGTCGAATAAACCCCAGGAATTCACTCAGAAATGCACCACTGCCTTTCTGTCCCGCTGGACGTTTGAAGAGGTCTGGGGGAAACGGGATGGCATTCCGCGAAAACCGGACCCTGCAGGTGCTTTGAAAATCGCCGCCGCCATGGACCTGGCCCCTTCCGATTTTCTCTATCTGGGTGATACGCGGATCGACATGGAAACCGCGAGTGCTGCCGGTATGTTCCCCATCGGCGCGCTCTGGGGATTTCGCACAAAAGAGGAACTGCTGGCATCCGGTGCCAGGGCACTGCTTCAAACGCCGATGGATATGCTCCAATTGCTGAAAGAGAAAAAATGAAACTCGCTGTTGTCTCCGACTCCCATTACGCCATCGACAAGCTTGAAAAATTCCTTGAATTTTTGAAACGGGAAGGAATAGAACACCTGGCCCACGCCGGTGATTTTGTAACCGATGGCGCGGTAGAACTGTTCAGACGCTTTCCGGAATTAAACTGCTATATTGCGATTGGCAATTGCGACTTCGGTGAGTCCATCCAGATGATGCGCCAGATGCCCCGGGTGATGATCGATTCGGTGGTCTATTTTCAACTGGAAGGGAAAAATTTTGCCATTTCCCACAAGGAAGGCATCGCGCAGAGGGCGCTGAAAGACCAGCCGGTCGATGTATTTTTCCACGGACATACCCATCGAACCCGCATCGATGACCACATGTACCCCATGATTATCAATCCCGGATCCTTGATGGACGGACACGGGTTTCTGCTCCTGGATCTGCCGTCCCTGACCATCGACCGCAGATTTCGATTCGATTAATCCCGCTGGCTGTAACCGGAATCGTTTTTTCTTCGATTGAGCCGGTGTTGATGGCGAAACGCCGTCCAGCTATAGGGTACGAGGATTTTCCCACCTTTGTTCCAGCTCCAGCAGATGTCTTTTTTGTTCAATCAGAAGTTGGTCCAGAATGGGCTTGAGATGAGGATCGTTTGTCAATGAGATGATCTCTTCGGTTTCGCGAATTTCCTGTTTGAAAAATTCTATATCTGTTGGAATTGAACCGGATGGCCTTTTCATCGCTGAAAACACTTTTCCCCCTTGATAGAATAACTATAACAGGAGTTTTCGAGATAAACCATAGTTATTGCGCTGGAGGCCGCGTTAAATAAGGGTTTTGGGTTATCAAAAACGTAAGACCCTACAATATGGACGCGATTATCCGGCCCCAAGATCAACAA